>NQJH01000258.1 GCA_002256685.1 Methylococcaceae bacterium NSP1-2
GTCGGCAATCCCATGTTGGCACACAAAGCCGTTTACGAAGCTAAAATTGCCGCCGAAGTCGCAGCGGGGCATAAATCAGGTTTTGACGCACTGACGATTCCATCGGTCGCGTACACTGACCCCGAAATTGCGTGGATGGGGCTAACAGAAAATCAAGCCAAACAACAAGGCATTGACTATGATAAAGGCTCATTCCCTTGGGCAGCCAGTGGTCGTTCATTAAGCATGGGTCGCAAAGAAGGCTTAACTAAAATTCTCAGTGACAAAGAAACCGGTAGAATTCTTGGCGCGGGCATGGTCGGTCCTAATGCAGGTGAACTGATTGCCGAAACCGTACTGGCTTTGGAAATGGGCGCGGATGTAGAAGACTTAGGGTTAACGATACACGCCCATCCTACGTTATCAGAAACGGTAGCGTTTGCCGCTGAAATGATTACTGGCACAATCACCGATCTTTATATCAAAAAATAAGGCTTGTGTAGGTTGGGTTAGGCGATAGCCGTAACCCAACATGTCGGGTTACGCTACGCTAACCTGACCTGCCTTACTTTCACTTTTTTCAACTACTCAAATGATAAGAAAGATAGCTATTTTTGTTGTACTCGTATTACTCGTCATCATTAATTACAGTATATGGAGTCGTATTAACAACCCGCTCCATTTACAGCCGTGGACTAAAACCACGCTAGGGGTGACTTATGACCCTATGCGTAAAGAAGACACGCAATCAAACGATTTAACCATCAATCCCGATAATATCGACTCTGATTTTTCAATACTGTCTGACAAAGTTCACGCGATTCGTACTTACAGTATGCTCAAAGGTCAGGATGTCGTGCCTAGCTTAGCGGCTAAACACAATTTGAATGTCACCTTAGGTGCTTGGATTGGTACAGACCTTGATAAAAATAAACAAGAGCTTGATAAATTAGTCGACGTTGCCCGTGAAGATCATAAAAACATTCTTCGCGTCATGGTCGGTAATGAAACCATGTTGCGTAAAGATGTCACTGAAGATCAACTTATCGACTATATCCGTGATGTAAAAAAACGCCAATGGCGACCTGTCGGCACCTCTGAAACATGGGATATGTGGTTAGCGCATCCTAAGTTAATCGACGAAGTTGATTTCATCGGTGTTCACGTTCTGCCCTATTGGGAAGGAAAACGTATCCACGAAGCGGTTGATTATGTCTTTGAACGCTATGCAGAAATCAAAAAAATTGCTAAAGGCAAACCCGTTATTTTGACAGAAACAGGCTGGCCGTCTGATGGTCAACCGTTTAAACACGCCACCGCCTCACGCGCTAATCAGGCAAAATTTTTGCGTGAGTTTTTAAACCGCGTTGATGAATATAACCAAGGTTTAAAGGACAAAGACAAGCTTAACTATTACATCGTTGAAGCCTTCGATCAACCGTGGAAAAAATCCTTAGAAGGCTCTGTCGGTGCGTATTGGGGTGTTTTTGATGCTGACCGCCAAGCTAAATATCCAATGGATGGTGATGTGGTTGCTATGCCCGATTGGGAAAACTGGGCTACAGCCGCAGCGGTTTTCAGTTTACTATTGATGGGCTTGTTTTTATTCACCCGCAGCACACTCAAATTACCCGGCGTATTATTTTTCGGACTCATTGCTAACCTTGCGGTCTCGGTAATTTTCTGGTCTGCCTCAATAGGTGCGCAACAATATCAAACCAAACTGAGTATTTTCTTTTGGGGATTAATGATATTGATGCAAATCATGGCAGTGGTTATTTTACTGATTGAAAGTTTAGAAATTGCCGAAGTGATATGGCACAAAAAAACTGCCCGTACGTTTCAACCACTCACGCCCACCGAAAGTTTTAAATACCCCAAAGTCTCGCTACATTTGCCGATTCACAATGAACCGCCAATGATGGTGCGTAAAACGCTGGAAGCACTGGCAAAGGTCGATTATCCCAACTTAGAAGTCTTGGTGATGGATAACAACACCAAAGACCCCGCCGTCTGGGAACCTGTCAAAGCCGATTGTGAACGCTTAGGACCGATGTTCCGTTTTTTCCATTTAGAAAACTGGCCGGGCTTTAAAGCGGGGGCAATTAATCACGCACTGGAACAAACCGACAGTGACGCAGAAATTATTGCTGTCATCGATAGTGATTATATACTTTCACCTGATTGGTTAAAGTGCATGGTGCCGTATTTTGATAATGAAAATGTCGGCTTCGTGCAATCGCCACAAGATTATCGTGACCACTACCAAAGCACCTTTAAAAATTTCTGCTACTGGGAATATGCGGGCTTCTTTAATATCGGCATGGTACAACGCAACGAATACAACGCCATTATTCAACATGGCACGATGACCATGATTAGAAAATCTGCGCTGCTAGAAGTTGGCAACTGGGCAGAATGGTGTATTTGTGAAGACAGCGAATTAGGTTTACGGTTGTACGAAGCAGGTTATGACTCGGTGTATGTGAAAGACTCGTTTGGTAAAGGCTTAATGCCCGACACCTTCTCAGGCTATATGACGCAACGTTTCCGCTGGGTTTATGGCGCGATGCAAATCATCAAAGGTCATTGGCGTAGCTTTTTACCCACCAAAAAATCACCGCTCACCGCCGCGCAACGTTATTATTTTATTGCTGGCTGGCTACCGTGGTTTTCGGATGCCTTAGCGTTATTATTTACCACCGCGAGTTTAATTTTAACGGCTGTGATTCTCTATGATCCTATTCACAGCGAACTACCATCTAACGTGTTTTTAATGCCGACCATCGGTTTATTCAGCTTTAAAATTTTGCGCGGTTTATGGCTGTATCAAGCCCGTGTACCGTGTTCGATATGGGAATCTTTAGGGGCATCATTAACAGGTTTATCCTTAACGCATACCGTCGCTAGAGGCACAGTACAGGGTTTATTTACCTCAGGTAAGCCGTTTATGCGCACGCCTAAGTATGAAAAACAAGGCGCGTTAATTTCTGGTTTACGAACCATACAGCAAGAATTGCTGATGTTGATTCTATTAAGTTTTGCCATTTGGCAAATGAGCAATGTTGAACACTTTGATAATCTCAGTGGTAAATTGTGGATAGCCATTTTATCGGTGCAAGCTGTGCCTTACGTTGCTACCTTGCTCACTTTGCTTATTAGTATCGCACCTAGTTACACGAAAAAAGGCAAGTTGAATGCTGAGGAGTTAGATGACCTGTAGGTTGGGTTGGTTATAAAAATGGTGTCCACGAAAGACACGAAAAAAGTAGGATGGGTAGAGGCGATAGCCGAAACCTTGCTCTACCCATCCTACTGTGCTTCATTTTGCTATGACTCACTTATCTGTTGAAGAACGAATTAAAAAAATACAAACATTAACGGCTAAAGGAATTTATAAAGATGGAATTAAGCTCTGCAATGAGTTTATCGAAAAATATCCAGATACTTGGATAGGTTATAGAGAAAAAGCCGATATTCTATGCCTTCAAGGTAAATATCAAGAGGCTATGAATGAAAGACTGAAGCTTGCAGAGTTAAACTCTGAAGAACCATCTGATTATTATGACCTTACCAGACTTTCTTTAACATTGGGGGATAATCAAAGTTGCATCAAGTGGGCAGATATTTGTCTTTCTTGGTCTAAAATGCATGAACATACTTATTATTGTCAGGCATCAAATTTTTATAAGGCTGTTTCTTTAAAGAATCTTGGTTTCTTCGCTGATGCTTTAAAAGTCTGTGAATGTTTGGACGATGAATATGGCACATTTATAAATGGCGAAGGTTTTATTGCAAAGGAAGACCTCATTAAGATATGCCAGTAGCT
>NQJH01000054.1:0-17345 GCA_002256685.1 Methylococcaceae bacterium NSP1-2
TCCAGTACGGTAACAGCTTCTTCGTAGTCAATAATGTTTTTATCATTTTCCAGAATATAGTCTGCCAGTGCGATGATGGCATACCAGTGTGACCATTCATTAATAAAATCAAATGCCGCCGAAAATAGTTCGGTAATTTTTTCTTCTTGTTCTATCTCATTGGCAATAAAGCATTGAAGATATTCATTAACAATTTCTAAATCAGATGAGCCGCCATAATTGTATAGTGCGTTCAGAGGCACTAAACGCGGGTTAATTATTTCATTATCACGTTGGGCAATATAGTTTGCTTCTGCTAACGAGCCAACTAATAGATTAATAATGTCTGCTTCAAAAGCCTGTTGATAAGCGTATTTTTGTACAGAAGAAAAATTGCAGATAGCGTTTTCAATCGAAGAGGGCAGCGTATGAATCAAACGACCACCATCTATTTTGGTTATACAGTTATCATCAGAGCCGCATGAATAATCGTTAATAACGATTCGAAAAAAAACAGGGGGAAGCTGTTTTTGTTTATTACCAAAGTGAATCGCCGCCGCATGTCCCGCCTCGTGAATAGCGGTTTTTCTTCTAAGTTCAATATAATCAACGGGATTAAAGTCGTTTGATGTATGTCTGCGTTTCATGATGACCTCGGCGTTTAAAAAAATGCGGATCAGTACAACGCTGTCCGCATTATTAAGAGGAAGGAGAATATATCTAACTAATGTCATTTTCTGTACGGTAGTGAACATTAGTGGTATAGAGTCTAATGGTTTAAATAATGCTTGAATATGTGACATATTACCGCGTGACAAAATGCCACCTCACTATCAGACAACTAAAAATTAAAAATAATTCAAAATTAGACATAAATTATTTGCTTTTAATAAAATAACAGCTATGTGAGGGTAGCGAACACGATTTTTGCTTACTTTGACGGTTGACTTAATTCTCAGCGGTATTAATATGCCTTTTCCTTATGAAAACACAATAACCTTTAAATAACCTTTATTGGAAAAAATGCGCAACCTATTCCTTATTTTTACGCTAGTTTTATGGACTCAACTGCTATTTGCGGCTGATGTCTACGACACTTACCACAACGACAGATTCGATTATTCAATCGATTACCCCAAAGACGTGCTATTTCCGCAGGGTGAATCCGATAATGGCGATGGTCAGAAATTTTTATCCAAAGATGCCGATGCCAGTTTAATTGTCTACGGTTCAAATAATGCTTTAAACCAATCACTGGAAGAAGTTTATCGTGAAGAATCACGCGGTGGCACGGCTGAAAATCCTAAAAAAGTGGTGACTTACAAACTGCTAGAAGATAACTGGTTTGTGGTGTCTGGCTATAATTCGGGAAGAGTTTTTTACCAAAAAACTATTTTTCATGATGATATGCTTAAGACGTTTGTGCTTGAGTATGACGAAAGCCAGAAAGCGTTTTATGATCCGATTGCCAAACGGCTGGCGACATCATTTACTGACTAAATTTTTATGGAGTACAAACCTAGGTTTGTACTCCAGCAAGACTTAAATCACGCCATAATCAATCACAGGCAACACCCAATACTGAATCCCAGAACCTGAAAACTCCTGTTTCAATTGCTCAACTAGCGGTGCTAAGCCCTGTTTATCAATATACATTTGAAAACGCAGTTGTTTTTGCCGCCCTGTGACTTGCTCAGCTAAGGATAAGCCTTTGTTTTCGTGATGATGGGAATTAACGACCAGACTGCTAAACCCCAGCTCTTGTTCCAGCATTAACAAACTGTCAACGATCGCTTCTTCAAGACTCAGTGGCACGTTGAGGGTGACTAAATATTCTTTATTATTCATGACGCGCTTTCCTTTGGTAAGCCAAATAATTTAAACAAAATAGGCAGTAAAAATAGCGTCAGAAACGTAGAAGACACCAAGCCACCAATCACCACAATGGCTAATGGGCGTTGAATTTCAGAACCCGGTCCTGTCGCAAATAATAACGGAATTAAACCAAACGCGGCGATACTCGCCGTCATTAATACGGGGCGCAATCGCCGCGAAGAACCCAGTGT
Organism: Methylococcaceae bacterium NSP1-2; assembly: GCA_002256685.1. Classification (GTDB taxonomy): domain Bacteria; phylum Pseudomonadota; class Gammaproteobacteria; order Methylococcales; family Methylomonadaceae; genus UBA4132. The sequence continues at coordinate 2,046 of NQJH01000054.1, forward strand.
AACGACTTTGAGTATGTCCATACCCATTGCTTTGAGTTGATTAAAATAACTCACCATCACCACGCCATTCAATACCGCAATACCTAACAACGCAATAAAACCGACCGAGGCAGGAACGGATAAATATTCACCCGAAACCCACAAGCCAAACACCCCGCCCACCATTGCCAACGGAATATTGGATAACACCAACACCGCTTGCCGTACTGAACCAAACGTTGAAAATAACAGCAAAAAGATTAAGCCCAACGCAATCGGCACAACTAGCGTTAGAGTCGCCGCCGCGCGTTGTTGGTTTTCAAATTGTCCGCCGAATTCCACGGTGTAGCCTGTCGGTAGTTTGACTTTTTCTTCTACGGCTTTGCGGGCTTCTTCCACAAAACCGACTAAATCCCGTCCACCGACATTACTACGCACCACCACAAAACGCTGCCCTTTTTCACGTCCGATAGATACCACGCCTTCGACTTTTTCAATTTTAGCAACTGCTGTGACCGGCACATGACCGCCATTCGGTAACGTAATTTGCAAATTATCAAAGTTCGCCGTATTGCTACTGCCTCGCAAAATCAGCGGTGTGCGTTTAATGCCTTCTTGCACCACGCCCAAATTTAAACCTTCAATCTGAGCGCGTAACAGGGTTTCAATACTGTCTGCATCCAAACCTAAACGCCCTGCGGCAAGTTTGTCGATGGTGAGTTGTAGGAACTGCATACCATCATTTTGCTTGGCAAACACATCACTAGAGCCTGTGATGTGTTTTAAAATATCGGCGATTTCATTGGCTTTATCATTGAGTATCGCGAGGTCTGCACCGAATAATTTAATCGCTACGTCACCGCGTGTGCCTGTAAGCATTTCTGACACGCGCATTTCAATCGGTTGCGTAAAACCAAAGGCAATGCCGGGGGTTTGTGCCATGACTTTACGAATTTCTTCGATAAGTTCCTCTTTGCTGTGCATCCGCCATTGGTCTTTAGGTTTTAATATTAAAAAAGTATCTGTTTCGTTTAAGCCCATAGGATCAAGCCCTAATTCATCCGAACCCACCCGCGACACGATGGTGGTGATTTCAGGCACATTTTTCAGCAAACTTTTTTGTACTTGACCGTCTAAATCCACCGATTTTGCCAGCGTGATGGAAGGTAGTTTTTCCAATTGTAAAATAATATCGCCTTCGTCCATTGTCGGCATAAAGGTACTACCGATTTGCGTGAACACAAATCCGGTGACAATTAATAACACCGCCGCGCCTGTAAAGACTATTTTGCTATTGCTTAAACACCACAGCAAACTCGGTTGATACAGTTTTTGCAGTTGGCGCGGTAGCCACGGTTCTTCGTGCGAGACTTCTTTTAACAAGTAGGAAGCAATCACTGGAATCACGGTCAGCGATAATATCAATGAACCACTGAGTGCAAAGACAATGGTCAACGCTACAGGTGTGAATAATTTGCCTTCTCGCGGTAAATAATGTGTAAACGCGGCAAGCGTTGGGCGGTTTTGGTGTTGGCTAAATGGGTGATAAGATTTTCTACTACGACCACAGCGGCATCGACCAGCATACCAATTGCAATCGCTAAACCGCCTAAACTCATTAGATTGGCAGACATGCCCATCTGTTTCATCAATATGAACGTGAACAACGCTGCCAGCGGTAACGCTAACGCGACCACTAACGCGGCGCGTAAATTGCCTAAAAACAAAATCAGCAACACGACGACCAACACAATAGCTTCTAACAGCGCGTGCAGTACCGTTTCTACCGCTTTATCGACTAGATTACCGCGATTGTAAAAAACTTCTGCTTTTACACCTTTAGGAAAACCTTTGCTGATTTCGGCGAGTTTGGCTTCAATCCCTTCAATAGTTTGTCTGGCATTCGCACCGCGTAAACTCAGTACCAGCCCTGTCACCGATTCGCCTTGTCCATTTTTACTGACCGCGCCATAACGGGTAATTGCGCCAATATTAACCTCGGCAACATCGGCAACCGTGATGGGAATACCGTTTTTGTTATCAATGACAATGGTTTTGACATCATCTAGGTTTTTAATACGCCCTTCTGCCCGCACAATTAAGGCTTCCTCGCCGTCAGTCATGCGCCCTGCCCCATCATTGCGATTGTTGCTTTGTATGGCTTGTTGCAATTTATCGAGACTAATCCCTCTCGCCGATAAGCGCGTATTGTCAGGGATAATTTCAAAACTCCGCACCAAACCGCCCAAGGAGTTAACATCGGCAACCCCGCCAACAGTACGCAAAGCAGGACGTATCACCCAATCCAATAGACTACGCAGTTCCATTAAACTCAATCCGCCGCCTTCTACTGAAAACATGAACATCTCACCTAACGGTGTAGTCATCGGTGCAATACCGCCTTCGACACCCGCAGGTAAATTACTCCACATCGTGTTCAAGCGTTCGGCGATTTGTTGTCTTGCCCAGAATATATCCGTGCCTTCTTCAAAATCGACGGTAATGTCAGTCAGCGCGTATTTAGCCACTGAGCGCAACATGGTTTGATGTGGAATGCCTAATAACTCCACTTCAATCGGCGCGGTGATACGCGCTTCGACTTCTTCGGGAGTCATGCCCGCCGCTTTAACGATGATTTTTACTTGCGTGGGCGACACTTCGGGAAAGGCATCAATGGGAATATTTTTAAACGAGTAGTAGCCGCCACCTGCCAACAACAATACGAAAATCATCATCAACAGCCGCTGACTGAGCGCAAAACGAATCAGGTGCGACATTATTCTTCACTCCCTAAACCTAACCAGTTGGCTTTTAACGCCACCGCACCTTGAATGGCAATGTCGTCATTAGCTGATAACTCACCGCTAATAATCGACTCTTCGCCTTGTTTGCCAATCACGATAATCGGTGTCACTGCAAAACCGTCTTTGTTACGCACGAATATAAACGACTTGCCTGCGTTTTGCGCAATAGCGGTGTTAGGTACTTTGAATATCGGTGACGCGCTGGCTTGAATGATTTGAATATTCAGGCGTTGCCCAGAACGTATTGCTGATTGATTACCTTTAATAACAGCTCTTGCTAACACAGTTTGGTTTTCAGGATTGACACTTTTCCCTAATAAACTGATTTTTGCAGTGATGTCAGTGTTTTCAATCTGTACTGCATCGCCAATTTTCAACACGCTGATTCGTTCTTGCGGAATATTAATTTCTAACCACAGTTCATCCAAATTAGCGACGCGGTAAATTGGAGCTAAGTTACCAACGCGCTCCCCTGCCACTGCCATACGTTCCATAATGATGCCTGTAATCGGCGCGTGTAAACTGAGTTTGCTGGATAACTGATGGGTTTTACTTAAATGAGCAATGTCGCTTGTTGTCATACCCGCGCTTTGTAACAGTTGTTTGTGTTCATCGGCTTCGGACAAAAAGGCGTTATATTGCCCTTGGGTTTCTTGCCAACGCCGCTCAGCAATCACGCCTTCTTGCACTAGCTTTTTATCACGCTGATACAAAAATGAACCCTGTTGCAATTCACTCAGGGCTTTAAGGTACAAGCGTTGCATGGACAATAAATCGGGGCTATTGAGTTCAACTAACACGTCGCCTTTTTTAACTTTATCGCCAATAGCCGCATTTAATTTCGTGATGAGTCCTGCTTGTGAGGCACTGACCACATATTCTTGTTCGGGCGGTACAACCACTTTAGCAGGCGCAGTTAATAACGGCACTTGGCTGGCGGCTTGTAATTTACCTAAGGTTACGCCTAAATTACCAAAGTGTTCCGCCGATATTTTCACGGCATTTTCAGCATGAACCAATGAACAAACCAACAGCAAGTTCAAAGCGATTAACAATAATTTATTCATCTTCATGGCATCACACCTACGGCTTGGTTATACAGGGCAATATCGCGTTCTAACATCACCGCTCGTTCTTTGGCATTTAAAATCGCTTGTTGCGCTTTATCGCCAATTTTTAACAAATCCATTAAATCAATTTCACCGACTGAAAACGCAGTACGACTCATGTTTAACAGATTTTCGGTGGCTGTTTTTAACTCGTTAGCATTAGCGAGTTCAGCGCGGTTAACTTCTAAATTATGTTCTGCCTCGTGATGGGCTTGTTGTAAATCACGAAACAATTGCTCACGTTCCGCGATTAACTTATTTAATTCGACATTAATTGCCGCAAGCTGTGGCGCAAGATGATCGCTACCACCAAAAGGTACGGTGACACCGATATTAAAACTGGCAGTGTGATTACTGTTTTGATTACCCATATCACCATTAACGCCTGCCAAGAGATTGGTTTGCCCAGAACCGACTGCTTTCATGGCATCAAGTTCTGCTTGTTTACGGTTAATTTGGCTATTAATGGCGACTAAAGAAGGATGGTTCTGCTCAATTTCTTTCAAATCGACTAACTTTTCATGATAATCTTTTGGCACTTTAGTCATTTGCGTGATGCTGGAATAACGCTTGCGGGCGTGCATTAATTCAGCTTCTGCTTGAATCAGTGCAGAGCGTTTTTGTAATAATTCGGTTTGTGCTAACAACGCGTCCGAACGCGGTAAATCACCTAATTCAACCCGCCGCCCGATTTTTTCATGTAACTCTTCGTACACTTTAATTGCTGCTTGTGCTTGTTCGTAGCGAATTTTTTGTAAATCTATATCCCATAACGCGCCTCTTACTAACCCTGCTACGCGTAATTTAGTGGCAATGGTTTGGGTTTTCGCGCTGGTATCGGCTTGCTCACCAACGGCTTGTTCAGCATCACGCTGACCAATATTCCATAACGGAATTTGTACCCCTGCATCTATATAATGCAGTCTACCTTTATAAGTACCTGTAGCCGCTTCTTGAAAACTAGTGGTCACTTGTGACGCGCCTGCTGTCCAACTTTTACTGCGCTGGGCAATCGCAGCAGCTTCGTCTTCTAATGAATTAAGCCACGTCATATCGGGGAATTTTTCTAGGGTTAAATCAACGACTTTAGGTAAAGTTAACGATTCATCAATTTCAATCGGGTCTTCGTGGGCAACTATCGGAGTCGATTCGGCAAAACTTAACGAGGTGGTTAGCCAAAAGGCAAACAAGCACCTGCTAAAAAGGTTTAAAGCAAACATAAGTGAGGCTCATTGTGTACAAGTAAGAAAATAAACAGCGTAAGCATAGCTACACTGATTTCAAAGAGAGCTAGACGTGTACAGGTGGGGCGCGTGCAGGATGGGCAGAATTAGCTAATTGACTAACCAACGGTACTGTGAATATCGGTAACGTAGTAGCAAAAACAGAAATACGGGTTTTAAATACAGCGGGGGGTGAGGCTAAATAAGTGTCAGAATGTAAATCAGCAATGATTTTGTAGAGTCGCTGCATTGGCATGGCGAGGTCTCTACTGAATCCTGCATCAACACCAACCACCTGCCCTTCAATATGGCTACAAAATACTGACATTTTGCACAGCACCGTAGTCGCTGACTGTGTGGCTTCAAGTGCCTCTGGTGGTATTGAACGACCATAGGCTTCAAGACCAGGAATATGTACGCCTTGTGATGAAATTTGCTCGCTAGTATGCGCATGGACTAAAGGTGCAATGAATTGCAACAATACGAGGAAAGTAACAAGGAAGGGGCGAAGTGATAAAGTCATGGTAACAATAGTATGCTACTGAACGAAAATTAACAACTTGAAGGGTAAATTATATGTTCAAAAAGTGAATTTAACTAAGCCGATTTTTAAAACCACGATGCCGACTGGTTTTTATTAACGCTAAGTGACATTGACGAAATATTTTTCGCTTTACAAGGGGATAAAACACGCTTTACCGAAATTAATTTCGCCTATTTTTAGGATTCTATTTCCGTATCATGATGGCAAGAAAGCTAATTTCTATTTATGTTCCGCAGATTAACTCATTTTATAAGCCACTCGTTCTAGCATCAATATTGACTGGCACACGGCTTGCTTCTACAGAAAGCAACGTCAACGCCCGTCAACATCGCATTTAGTGACAAGTCGGTCGTTGGATACGGCAAGGTCGCAACATCATTATCATCGATTGATAAACCATCATCAACACCTTATCCGAGGAGGATAGCGTCATGCACGATATAGACCGTACTCAACTGGAATACAGCCCTGAGCTGGAAAATTACGAATATGAACAATACGAATATGGTGAAAACGAATGGAACGCCGAAACGGGTGTTTTCAGTGAAGCAGAGGCAATGGAACTTGCCGCTGAGCTATTGGAGGTCAGTAGCGAAGCGGAGCTGGATCAGTTTTTAGGTGATCTCATCAAGAAAGCAGGTCGAGCTGTCGGTCAATTTGTTAAATCGCCAGTAGGGAGGCAACTTGGCGGACTGCTAAAAGGGGCTATTAAGAAAACATTACCAATGGTCGGTAGTGCTGTCGGTGGTTATTTTGGCGGTCCTGCGGGTGCTAATGTTGGTAATCAAGTGGCATCCACAGCAGGTCGAATCTTCGGTCTGGAATTGGAAGGCTTGAGCCTAGAAGATCAGGAATACGAGGCGGCGAAAAGCTTTGTTCAATTTGCTGGAGAAGCTGCTAAAAATGCGGCTTCCGCACCACTAATAGACGATCCAAGAACGATTGCTCAACAGGCGGCGACAGCAGCAGCTCGTCAACTTGCTCCAGGTCTACTGACCAACACAACGGTTGCAATCAAGGGTAAATCCTGCGCGGCTTGCGGACTTGGCACTAGCGGTCGGTGGTATCGGCGCGGCAACAAAATCATTCTGGATGGAGCTTGAGTCGTCATGACTGCTGTTTCTTATGCCAACTGGATGCTCGAGCAAGAAGCTCGCGCCCTGATGACTAGGCTAGAACGTGTTAAACCTTTCGCATTGCATGAAACCATGCTGCCAGCGGCGGCTATTCTGCCCGCTGCGCAGACTGGCATAGAACGCTATCTTATGAAAGGTCGGCAAGAACTGAGGGGGTCAATTCAGAAATATATCAGTTGGCTACGCAGCCCGTTAGGTCAAAACGCGACCCCCGCGCAAGCGCAACAGTTGTTTTCAATGCTACGACTTCGGTTCAATGCGGTGTTGACGCAGTTCGATTTGTTCAGTGACGTACTGACCCAACGTAGCGAAAATGAAATCGGTGTTTGGCTTTCAGGGCTAGACGTGGTTTCTGCTGACGCGCTTAGCTTGTCGGGGGATTATTACCAGACACCGCCTATTATTTGTTATCTTGAACGGGGTGTGGGTGCAGCTATTCGACGTGCCAGAACGCGGCTACCAGGTGGCGGTGAAAATCCAGTCGCTATTATTCGTGTTCCTAGAGAACGTCTAGTGGGTAGCGGTATTGCCTCTTCTTTGGTTCATGAGGTCGGTCATCAGGCAGCAGCTCTACTTGACTTAGTGAACTCATTGAAACCCGTGCTACGGGGATTACAAGGTGGCAGTGGTTCTTATAGCGACATCTGGTCGCTATGGGAACGCTGGATTTCTGAAATTGTCGCTGATTTTTGGTCAGTTGCTAAAGTCGGTATTGCTGCCACTTTGGGGCTAATGGGCGTGGTAAGTCTACCTAGAGCATTCGTGTTTCGCCTAAATATCAATGATCCACACCCACCACCTTGGATTCGGGTCAAGCTAAGTTGTGCAATGGGTCAAGCTTTATACCCTCACCCACAGTGGGAACACTTGGCAGGGCTTTGGGAGTCTTACTATCCACTCATTGGACTGGATACTGAACGACAAGACAGCTTTACCAAACTACAAGCAACCCTAGCTGGCTTTGTCGCTCTGTTGGTCAACCATAGACCCAAAAGCCTACGCGGACTAACCCTTGCTGAAGCGTTAGAAGTTCATAACCGTCAACCACGACAGCTACAAACACTGCTGCAAAATTGGCGACAACAGCCAGCGAATATGTATCGCGCACCGCCTACCTTAGTGTTTGCGGTGATCGGTCAAGCACGTTCCGACGGACGCATGAGCCCAGAGCAGGAAAGCACTATTCTAGCCAAATTGCTCACCCATTGGGCATTGAGCAGCACGTTGGAAATGTCCGCTATTTGCTCGATGGGCTTGAATCAGCGAACCAGTCGTCCAGCCGTTAGCGAATATCCCCGACATCATTTAACTATCCACTGAGGAGAATGACATGAGCGAAATAATTAAAAAAGCAACCCCCACTAAGGCGCAGAGCAATGGTTCGGTTAAGGTTTGGCTATTTGCTGGTTTTGAAACGGTGTGTAGTACGAAATGCAAAGCACCTATCGGTAACGCGAGCATCACCATCCGCAATCAGGATGACTCCACTCAATACGTTAGTGAACCGACCCATGAAGAGGGCTATGCAACGTTTAGTCTGCCCACTGGCAACTATTCGATAGAGTTACCAAATATCAGTGACTGGGATTGGAATACGTCAGAATATCAATCACGACCAAAACAAAATAGATTCCAAGTGACTGTTATTGAAGGTCAGCTTGCAGAGATTACTTTCACTGTTCCAGCAACGATAACGACCCTCTGTTTCAACATCGAAGTGAGCGGCTCAAATTGTAATCGGATTCCTTGTGCTGATATTGTCACAACTAGACGGGCGTGGCTCAAACTTGAGTATCCTAATATTAAAGAGGCTGAAACCATCGACTTCTTTGTTAATCAAACCAAGTTAGCCAAACTGTGTTCTGATTCTGATAAGGTCGAACTCATGTTCGATCCCAGTGCTTTGCCGTTTGGGGAATTTCCCGCTGTTGCTAAGCTCAATCTTAGTGGTGGTGCTAGCATCAAAATGGCGGTTACGGGGACGGCAGGTAACGAGGTTCAGAATGTTAAGGTTAATTTTGCTGGTGATGCTGACATTGACAGAATTCGTGCGGTAGCACCACCTCCTAACACTAATGATTTGTCTAATTTAGGAGGTGAATTTAAGACCACCACAACTTTAACACGCACGGAGACTTCATTCACGCCAGACATAGCGTTTTGGACAGGGATTCGCAACGGTACCGAAGCACTTTCGTTCAACAATTATCTGGACTTCATGGATATAATTTTCTGCGTTAAGAGAGACTCAACAACACACACTAAGGAACGAGAAAAATACCATAACGTGACTAAAAAACGACTCTTCCTGCCCTTTACCGATAGCGATGCCTATCGTGTTCTGAAGGCGGCAACCGAGGCTTTTGTGATGGTCAACTGCGGGGTGCTGACATTGGGTCGAACCGTTCTATTTAACCCTATTCTCGATAATGCCTACTTAGATCGAAGAGACCTGCCTCTTCCAGAAGACAAAAACCTAAGTGACAGCTTTGATAATGACTACCTCGTATCCCTAGGCGATATGAAAGTAAAGATTCTGCCCTATCTTGATGTCATTCGCCGTAAGCTACCCGACATCCCAATCAAGTTTCCCACAGCAGTTATTGGAGCGGGTCAAACAGACACCTGTTTCGAACTACTACAAGATAAACTCACTAACCCCTGTTTGCTGGAACTCATCTGGTCGTACTGGCATGAAGAAGGAATGCTAGTGCAGACAATGAACACCATCACACGGCGATTTCAAAATATGCGCTCATCCGACCACGACCCGCTCTCCAATCTGGAAGTGGATTCACTGCACCCACTTAATAACCTATTGTGGGGTTACATTCAGGATGAACAACATCGGCTGACCGTAACGCGGCGCAACTACGAATACGATCACCATTATGGGCTGCACCTAGAAGGCAAAGCAGTACAAAATTTCCGCCCCGCAGACACGCGTTCAAAATTTCTGGAAGCTTTCCACCACCTATTACGCTTGTGTACCGTGTTCTATAAACAGGATGATGATACTACGGTCAAAGCCGATGCTTTCCCAATACTGAACGCACTCAAAGAAGTACACATCATTCTCTCTCAGGGTGCGCACAATCAGTTTGGCGATTTGCATCCCGAACCGTGGATGGATAGAGTTGATGCAATGAAGAAAATACAGGGTTGGACGGATACCAGCATACTGCATTTTCGCAACCTTGGTATGTTCGGCGAGCAGCTACTACTGTCAATCCGCTGGGATAGTTGGAGTGATGAGTTTGAACCTGTTAAAGCATTTAATTGGACAAGGTTTCACCGTCCTCAAGTGCAGGGCTATATTCACGCCTACCGTGCAGCAACTGGCGTAGACCTATCAGCTGATCCAACCGTCAATATGCGGGTGGATTCTACGTTGCCATCGGTACTGTTGCAAAAGCAGTTAGCAAGTCAACGGCGAGCAAGTTGAGATGAATGGTCATGATCGATTTCAGCTCGGCACTGTATCTTGGCATGTACCACTCAAGTCAGTCGTTACCGCCTTGGCAGCAACTCACACTGGGCGTTCCCGCAGCACTTGCGGAACCGCCTAGCGCGGGTCGGGTAGCTAAAGCACTAGCAGAATTACAAGGGTGTAAACAGGCGGTATTGATGCCGTCCACACTGCATCTTTTCTGGGATATTTTCGGAATGCTGAGCAAGCAAGCAGTGACTATCTACCTAGATGAGGAAGCCTATGCGATAGTGCAGTGGGGAGCAGAACGGGCAGCGGCGTGTGGCGTTACTATTCGTAAGTTTCGCCATCATGATCCCGATTCGCTGTTTTCTGAGATGACAAGACAAGCTCATTCGAGGAAACGACCTGTTGTTGTCACCGACGGTTTTTGTCCCGCTTGCGGCAAGCTAGCCCCGATTCATGACTATTTAACTATCGTGCGCCACTTCAGAGGGTTACTGGTGTTGGATGACACTCAGGCACTTGGCATCTTGGGCGAGCAGTTGGGAACTAAAGCACCTTACGGATTTGGTGGCGGCGGAACATTACGCTGGAGTGGTGTATCTGGCTCAGACATTCTCGTGGGCGCATCCCTCGCCAAAGGCTTCGGCGTACCCATAGCAACACTGGCAGGTAGCGAGTTCATGATCCAGCAGTTTATCCGCCTTAGTGACACGCGGGTACACTGTAGTCCGCCTTCGGTTGCCGTTATTCAAGCCGCTGAACACGCACTGGTCGTTAATCAAACTCAGGGCAATCGGCTACGGCAACAACTGGCTCAGCGGATTAGGCAATTTCGAGAGGGATTAAGGCTAATTGGATTAGCATCTATAGGTGGCTGGTTTCCCGTGCAGACGCTACATGGAATTATTGGAACTGCCGCTGTACGGTTACATCAACAGCTTGCTCAGCGAGGTATTCAAACCGTCTTGTCACAGCCACGCAATGCCACACAAGCCCGTTTGAGTTTTTTAATCACCGCTAGACACAGTGTCATGGAAATTGATCGATGTATAGAGATGTTGGATGTTTTAAATCCAACGTACTTAAAGAAAATGCCAGCCGATTGGCTACCAAGAGGCGGCACACTCATTCAACAAGAGGTGCATCATGAATCAAGAATTCGACTTTGAAACCATTCCTTTCGAAATTGATTCCGAATTTCAGGACGAAATGTTCGAAGAGGAAAGTGAATCAGGACGACGGTTGTTTGCCAGAGGCGGTAAAAGTTTCCGCCCGCCCTCCCGACCTAGATTGCCACCGAAAGGAGTCAAACGTCCGCCAGTTAGACCCCAAGTAATTCCTAGAGGATACTGGAGACCTTGGGAGGTAATCCGAGCACCCTACGACCTCGCTTCAGGTGACTGGTATAGTCGGACCTGATACTGAACAGGCACTCATTGCAGCGACGGAAACTACCCCCGCAAGCAAGATGGAAGAGTTTGACCTCTTTGATATTGAATTGGCAGACATGGCATGGACAGAAGAAATCAATCGCAAAAGTAGCGACTACATTAAATGGGTGCAGCAGTCCTTGAACAATATTCTGGGTCTAAAACTGGCGGTAGACGGCGAAAGTGGAAAACAGACGCGTAGTGCTATCCGCAGTTTTCAACAACAAGTGGGACTTGAGCCTGACGGCATTATGGGCGAAAAAACCGAGGCGGCTATGATCACTAGGGGAGCGAGTACGCCCCCTCAGAGCAAAGCATCGGACTCCGATAGCGGCGTTAAAATGCGGAAGCACAAAAACGGTGGCTACAGTGCCTATGGCGGTGGTAGCGTCACGGCGGCACTAAAAAAACTGAAAAACCAAGGACTCCTTAACATCAGTGATGGTGACATAGAGATGCTCCAGCGTATGGCTAACGTCGAGACAGACGGGCTTATCCAAGGTATCAACAGTTGGGACAGCGCGTACATGAGCATGGGCTTTATGCAATGGCCTGTGCTTTACGACAACAAACACGGCGGTAAACTGCAACGCCTTATTCAAATGGTGCCAGAAGCTTTCAAACATTACGGTATCGAACTGACCAACGAAAAATACGTCATTCGCAGTGGCGGCGAGGAGTACACCAGTTGGAAAATAAAAGGCGCGCCAACCCCAGCAGATTTGCGCAGTGAAATTTGGGCAAAACGCTTCTACCTTGCGGGACTAGATACAGAAATAATCGCGGCAGAGGTAAAACTCGCGCTGATTATGGTGCGTGAAGCACTTCAAAAGATGCTGGTCTTTGCTGACAATGACCAATTATTTGACCGTATCCGTACCGCTTACGATAGCTCACCAAAACTACGCGCACTCATCCAAGAAGCCTTCAACCACCGCCCAGCTTACGCGAAAAAAGCCTTGAAGAACGCTATGCTAGCCGCTAAAACGGGTATTGGAGCGGAAGAGTTCATTAAAATTTTACAACAAAAAATACGCGAAGCTTACCCACAGAATGCCGACAGCCAAAAGAGCGCGGAAAATATTATCAATAAAACAGCGAAGAATGCCACTAGCATCGACAACGAATTTGAGCCAAACCCTAAAAATTTTTATGGATTCGACGATAATGAATACGAAATCAACGAGCGAGGAGAAGAAGGATTTTTTGGAAAGTATCTTGATCCGTTACGCTTCAGCTCTGTTTGTGACCGCACAGCGGCGACACCCAGTTTCCTTATTTCAAAACGAAAAAGTCTTACCCCTCTCCTCTCATCTAGCCAAAACGCCAGCGCTATCCAGAAAAACCGCACATTACACCCTGCTAAATCTGGGGTGCAACCAGCAGACATCATCACCGACCTGAAACGCTATGTAGACTTCGATGCGGTGCGCGAGGCTATTCAGCGACAATCTGGCGGATCAGTCGTGCTTAGCGAGGGAACTGTGGACGCTGTTTTTGTCGAGGCTGTGCATCAGTTTCAGACAAAGGTTTATTTCGATAAAACGGCACACGATGGTGTGGTCGGGTCTTCGACTTTCAGTAGTTTAGGTATCATAAAGCATAACCTGCGGCAGAGAATTGACCGAGGCGTTTTCGGTCAAAAAGTCTTGAATAATATATCAGATAGTACCCTGACCAATGGTGAATTTAACGCAAAAAATTGGTATGACTTTATTGTGACACCGTCTTTTCTTGGTCACTCCGCTAACAACATCCATCTGCTGCTGGTGCGCAAGCTCCGTGAAGCTGAAAACTACCTGCTTTCCCTCCCTGCTTACAACGGTATGACCCCAGTGGAGCTTGGTCGAGCCCTCAACCTTGATCGATCAACTGTGAACTACAGCGGCCTCAAATCAGCTGCCCAAAAATCCTCAAATGACACATTGAACGGCAGTAATATTTTTGAGTTCCTTCACGGTTTAGCTGTTAGCTATGGCAAAGATACCAATGCTGTCTACAAAATTCTTTCTCGGCGCAACGATGAATTCAAGACTTACCTTAAGAGTAATCCGTCCATTCTGCGCTTTTGGAAAAACAGTGCCACCTTCGACAATCGGGACCCACTGAATGGATTTCTCAACCTGCACCCAGATCTGATTCTTGCCCTACGGCAGAAAGCTCTGCTTGCTTGGGGCGCGACTGACTTCGGACCTCGCGCATCTGGTGATGTAATGCATTTTGACCTGCGTACACTTGGTGTAGGTAAGGTGATTGCCAAAGAACTGAAAGCCTATGTGCCAAATTCAGGACACCATCCTGTAGGATAGGTTTTTTACCAAAAGAGTCCGTAAAGCCCCTTCCTTCAGGTGGGGGATGTAAGGATGCTCTTGACTTTTGTTGTTTGTTATTTATAGTTTTTTTGTTGGGTGTGCTGTTGTTGCATATCTCCTGCCATCAGGTTTTAACTAGGATGGCGTGAAGTAAGACGATTTTCAGGGTCGTCCCCTTCGGGCATGGAGGGCTGTACTAAGGAATCCCCTTGCTTTAGCTGGGGGTGGATGTCAAAACATAGAAAAACGTTTTATTAGTCATCGTAGGTTGGGTTAGCGATAGCGTAACCCAACATAAGCTTACCGAAATGTTGGGTTACGGCTATCGCCTAACCCAACCTACACATTAGTATATTGATTAATCAACGCTTGTAATTGGTCTTTATGTAACAGCTGGCTATCAACTTTAAGATATGCCACTGCTTCTTCATTATGTACCGTTACTTCTACGATACCGACAACCTCCAACAACCGACTCACAAATTCATTGGTTGTCTGCTCACTTAAATTTTCTAATGAAATCAGCATATTGGCTAGATAGCGCGGAGGATTCATAGTGAGTGACACCAAAAACCAAGTGAATGCCGCCCCTGCACAAAATAAAAATACCGCCGTTACCCCATAGCGACCATTAAACCAACCGCCAATAACGCCGCCGAGAAATAGCCCCATAAATTGACAACTAGAATACGCGCCCATTGCCGTGCCTTTTAAATCAGCGGGTGCAGTTTTGGAAATTAATGAGGGCAGGGTAGCTTCCAATAAATTAAAGCCGCAAAAAAATACCCCTAAAAAACCGATAATGCTGATTAGATTGTCATGAAACTGCGATAAGCCCAATTCTGCAAGCACCAAAACGCCAACCGCACCGAGAAACACCTGTTTCATTTTGCGTTTTTTTTCTGCCAGAATAATGAACGGAATCATAATTGCCATCGACAGCACAAACACAGGTAAATACACTTGCCATTCATGCCCTGCCACTAAGCCTGCGTTACGCATTAATGATGGTACGACCACAAAAATCGCCATTAAAATCAGATGCAGAACAAAAATGCCATAATTCAACCGCAACAAATCGGGATTTTTTAGCGCGTTCATCGCTTGTTCTGGGACAAACTCCGCATCTCGATGGAGTTTGGATTTTTGGGGATTGGGGACAATATAAATAACAGCGAGCATTGCCAACACGGTTAATACCGCTGTTACGCCAAACACCGCTTGCACGCCGCCAAACCCTGAAATAATCGGCCCTGCAATAATACCCACGCCAAACGATACGCCGATACTCACGCCGATGGTTGCCATTGCTTTAGTGCGATGCACT
>NQJH01000054.1:17411-23064 GCA_002256685.1 Methylococcaceae bacterium NSP1-2
GTAGTAGAAAAGGCGGCAATCACACTACCAATAAAAAATAAAAATAGACCGATAAGAATAAGTTTTTTGCGCCCAAAACGATCGGATAATAAGCCAAAAGGAATTTGCAATAACACTTGCGGCAAACCATAAATACTCATCGCCAAGCCAATCAGCGCGTGGGTTGAACCTTCAAGCTGTTCAGCAAATAACGATAACACCGGCAAAATCATAAATAGCCCCAGCATTCGTAAGGCGTAAATACTTGCCAACGACCCTATAGCGCGTTTTTCCGATGCAGTCATCGAACTGGTAATATCTTGCACGTTTGTCAAAACCAATTACTCCTTATGTTTAGCGTGTAGCGATAAACGCCGAAGTGCGTATTATAGCAATCCTTGATTTATGGTAGGTGTTAAAAAGACCTTTCAAACCTGAAAGGTCTAAAAGTCGCTAAGTTTAGACAGCACTTGTTCCGCGCTAATATCGGTTAAACAACGGGTATGCCCTAATGGACAGTCACGTTTAAAACACGGTGAACAAGGTAAACCCAAGTAGATGACTTTGGCTTTCGGGCTTAAGGGTGGGGTGAAGTTGGGATCAGATGAACCATACAACGCCATCAAATTTTTATTTAACGCACTGGCAACGTGCATTAAGCCTGAATCATTGCTGACGACGACATCGGCTAAAGACAATAAATCGACCGCATCGGTTAAACTGGTTTTGCCGCTAAAATCGATACAGCCATTATCAGCAAGGCGATTAATTTCGGCGGCAACGGCTTGGTCTTTGGGCGAACCTAATAACCAAACTTGCCAACCTTCGCTGATTTTTTGCCGTGCTACTTGGGCATAATGCGCGACCGGCCAGCGTTTGGCTTCGCCGTATTCTGCTCCCGGACATAATGCTAAAATTTTGCGATTTTCTGACAGTGCGTATTTCTGAATGAGTTGTTGCTGTTGGGCTGGATTTATTGCAAAGACGGGAGCAGGGCAGTTTGGTGCTGAACTGACCGAAGGGGGAGTTGCTAACGCAACAAAGCGTTGGACGGTTTGCGTTAATAATGTTTTATCTAAGCGGCGTATATCGTTGAGTAAGCCCCAACGACATTCACCGACATAACCCAACGACATTCACCGACATAACCCGTTCTTAACGGAATATTGGCAAAAAATGGCGTTAATGCCGATTTCCAAGTATTAGGTAACAGTATTGCTTGGTCATAATGATGGGCGCGTAACCGTCTGCCTAAGTTAATGCGCATCATTAAGCCGAGTTTATTACGCACAGATGGCATTTCAATTGCCAAGGACACTTCAGGCATTCGTGCCAATAAAGCCAGTGTCCACGGCGGTGCAATCACATCGATTTGGCAATCGGGGTGTTGTTGTTTTAGGGTAATGAACAGGCTTTGCGCCATCACCATATCACCGACCCAAGACGGACCTACAATTAAAATGCGCACGTTAAATCAGCAAGTTATTTTTTGACAAAGTTAAAACTATCGGCGACAGGTTCGATTTGAAACACGCGATTGGGCATTTTTGTGTTATAGCTTTTTTCTTTGCCGTCTTTATTACGCTCACGCAATTTAAAGGTATTGCAATCGGCAATAAGGTGCGTACCGAACGGCGTTTCAATCGCATCTTGTACCCATTTGACAGGGAAGTAAGGGTTAGTGCCGGGGATTCTTTCGGTCAGATTAAATTCTTTGTCGAATAATAATACTTCACCTTTGCGTGAGTTTGACAGCATATAACCGCCTGAGTGCGGGCGGATATGATGTGCGCCATTCAAATCACTCACGACCACTTCATGTTCTAAAGTGGCTCTGTCAATGCGAACCAATTTACCTTGGTAAAACAAAATAGTCAGAATCTTCGATGAATCGTAAGGATCAACAATCGCCGAATTAAGATGCGTAGTTTGTAAACGACCAGGGTAATTTTTTAACCGATGATCCATTTGTTTGTCGATGACGCGCGTACCGCTGCCGCCATAGGCTTGATCGTAACCGTGTTCCGTTGCCCACCACGACCAAATCAATTGACCCGATAAATCAAATTCTAATAGCGCGTCTACACCGCTGGCAGTGACTAATAAACCGTTTTCAGTGCGGCGTAGTGAGCGCACTTGCGTCAATAAGGGGCTACGGATTTCTAAATCAATCTCGCCGTTGTCATTGAGTCGGGCAATGTGTTCATCACCTGACACGCCGTCTTCACTACAGGGTAAACCCGTGATGAAATACAAACCTTCACCTGCCACATACTGTAATCCAAACGGTTTAATCGGATAAATTTCGCCCAGTGATTTAATGCCGCCTAATTCGCCGTTATGTTCAAATAATTCCAGTTTGCCACCGGGTAAGCCTCTGAACACATCATTGGATTTATCTTTGCCTCGAATGATACGGTTTAATCTAAACTTGACATAATCCCAATTAGTTTGCGGATAGGAAACGACGAATTTCATGCTGTTTGCTCGGTTGTGTTTTAAATGACTGTCGGGTTAGGCGGTTGCTAACCCGACCTACAGTGTGATGGTGCGGTTTAGCGCATGGATTTGAGGCGACCTGATTTTTTAAAAAAGCGCATGGTTAAGAAAGCACACACCATAATGACGGTGATGATGATTAATGAAGTTTGGTAGCTACCCAATTGATTGGTTAAATGTAACTTCCATGCGATTAAACCTACAGGCACCATCACTGACATAAAAATCGTACCACCGTCTTTCACTGCAACAGCGGGCCAGTCGAATTGATAACCTTTAACCGTGTCTGAGAATCCTGCAAAGTTTGGTATCCAGCGCGGCACGTCTGCACAAAAATCAGCGTAGGCTTGCCCAAATTTTTCGCCTAAAAAGGTTTCTTCACTGTGAACAATCAACCGATAAATCGCTAAAAACGCCAATGAACCGACAATAATACTGCCCCAATTACCGGCAACGAATAAGTAGCCTATCGCAATTAAAATATTGCCGACGTATAACGGATTTCGGCAATGGGAAAATAGACCGCCTGTGACTAAATCTTCGGCATAAATGCGTCTATTACGTCCACCGCGTACAATATAATCCAGTCCAATAGTAGTGATACGAAACGTCTGCCCTAAGGCGACCATCAATAAACCAGCTGTCATTACAAAACAACTAGCGGCATCATTTAGCGCGACCGGCGGCCAGATAAACAGCAGTATTAAAATAAAAACAGGAAAAAGGACGTTGCGAGTATGGAAAAAAAAGTTTCCCCATTGATTAAATAGATCAGTCATAGGTTTGAATATTGTCGGTGATAATTTTAGAAATGCTAGTCGCTTAAAGTCAGCAGGGGGAATTCTGAATGGATAATTTTACTTGCCATTTTTATGAAAGTGGCGAATTTTGAGCAAAAAAAAAGGGATTACATGGTAATCCCTATTTTTATTCTTGGTACCGAGAGCCGGAATCGAACCGGCACGATGTCACCATCACCGGATTTTGAATCCGGCGCGTCTACCAGTTCCGCCATCCCGGCACAGAACCGATATTATAGGCAAAGCAGATTAAAAATGCTAGTCTATTTTTAAAATAATTTATTAATCTGAACTTACCATGAAAAAAAGTGATTTTAATTATCGGCTACCTGAGGCGTTAATCGCGCAAAAACCACTGCCAAACAGGGATGCTAGTCGTTTGTTATGTATGAATCGGGATACAGGGGAAATAACAGATCGGCAGTTTACTGATTTTATTGATTTAATTAATGATAAGGATTTATTGGTTTTTAATGATACTAAAGTAATCCCTGCAAGACTGTTTGGTAAAAAATCCAGCGGCGGTAAAGTAGAAATTTTGATTGAACGCATTGTGAATGACCATCACGCCTTCGCACACGTTAAAGCCAGTAAATCACCCAAAGCAGGGACGTTAATTGAGTTAGCTAACGGTTATTGCTGCGAAGTAAAGGGCAGGGCAGATGATTTATTTGAATTAGAATTTAAAGGCGATAACAGCGTATTGAGTTTATTAGAGCAAATTGGGCATATTCCCTTGCCGCCGTATATCACTAGAGCCGATGATGCGTCTGATTTAACCCGTTATCAAACGGTATTCGCTAAACACGCAGGGGCAGTTGCCGCACCGACCGCTGGTTTACATTTTGATGATGCACTGATGGAAAAAATTAATACCAAAGGGGTACAAATCGCTTTTGTGACCCTGCATGTTGGTAGTGGCACATTTCAACCCGTCAGAGTGGAAAATTTAGCCGATCACATCATGCACAAAGAATATTTTGCTGTGCCATCGGCAACGGTTGACGCGGTTAATCAGGCGAGAGCGCGAGGCGGGCGAGTGATTGCTATTGGTACGACCGCCGTGAGAGCCTTAGAATCCGCCTCTAAAAGTGGACAACTGACATCGGGTTTTGGTGATACCGATTTATTTATTACGCCGGGTTATGATTTTAAATCAGTCGATGCCATGCTAACCAACTTTCATTTACCCGAATCAACTTTACTGATGTTGATTTCAGCCTTTGCAGGTTATCAGCCGATTATGAACGCTTACCAACACGCCATCTCACAATCTTATCGCTTCTTTAGTTACGGTGATGCTATGTTTTTGAGTCGTTGATGAACAACACCGTCTGCTGAGCAAAAGGCATCGAAGCTCAAGGCGTTTAATCCATAGGACACGCTTATGAAATCCATCTATAGACATAATGAGAATGACAGGTTTCCGTACAAACTATTCTATAGACTGTACAATGTACGGCTTTTCTTTTTTATAAATAGACCGTGAATCACGCGGCAGATGACAACTAACGGACATAAAATAATGAGCACAACATCACATTTTATAACACATATCGGTTCTCGATTCCCTTCTGGTGCGTCATGGAGTCCTGAAGCAACTAATTTTTCTATTTTCAGTCGTGAGGCTGAGGCAGTTGAATTGCTACTATACGAAACGGCAGACAGCGATGAGCCTATGCAGGTGATTGTTCTGAATATAGAAAAACAACGCACGTTTTTTTCATGGCATGTGTCCGTTGAACAGCTACCTGTGGGTACGCATTATACTTGGCGAGTACAAAAACCGGATGATTCTTGGTGGGAAATACTCGACCCGTGGGCGCGAGCGGTTAGCAATAAAAAATGGAATCGTAGTCAAGCGATACAAGTGCCTTGCAATGGCTTACGCGGCATTGTCAGCGATCTTCGCTATGAATCTTCCCTGTTACCTGCTAAGCCTAAGTCACTTGACGGGGCGATTATTTATGAAGTCCATGTCGGGGGCTTCACAAACCATCCCTCATCAGGTGTGCAGCATCCAAGTACCTTTAAGGGCTTAATCGAAAAAATTCCCTATCTTAAAGAACTGGGTATTACTCATGTTGAACTGTTGCCTGTTATGGCTTTCGATACACAAGATGTACCTGATGGCGTAGCAGCACTGGGTAATGTGAATTATTGGGGCTACAGTCCTTATGGCTTTTACGCACCGCATCCTGATTATTGTGCGACAGAAGAGCCAGTACGCGAATTTCGAGAACTGGTGCAAGCCTTACACGCCGCTGATCTTGGTATTATTTTAGATGTCGTCTTCAATCATACCAGTGAAGGCAATGAAGGCGGTCCAACAATAAATTTCAAAGCTCTGTTGGATGACATTTTTTATCACCGTG
>NQJH01000259.1 GCA_002256685.1 Methylococcaceae bacterium NSP1-2
TGTGAATTATCTTGAAGGGGCAAGGAATAAAACCGAGTGCCTTCAAATGTTTTATTCGTTTTTAACATACCATAAATGGCGTGAAGTAATTTGCGCATAACGGCACACACGGCTTGAATTTTTTTCAAGCCATTGTCGATAATCAAGTGCTGGTAATAGGCTTTGATATGGGTTTCATAGCGTGTTGCGACTAGGGCGGGCATATACAACGCTTGGCGGATAAACTTATTGCCCGCCTTGCTGAGGCGCGGTTTTTTCGCGACACTGCTGCCTGACTCAAACTGTCGAGGGTCTAAGCCTGCGTAGGCAACCCATTGTTTTGCGGTCATGTCGGGTGGCAAGATCATGAGTTCTGCCAATATGTGTATGGCACTGGCGTTGGCAATGCCTTTAATGCCCGTGATTAACGCAAAGGCAGTGGTGAGTTCGGCGTGCTGGCGAATCAATGTTAGCGCACTGTCACGGTGTGCTTTAAGCTGTTTTTCCAGAACATCAACCAATTCCTTGATCTGTTTAATCACCAAGTCGGGCGTTTCTGTAGTCGCCGTTAAGGCATGAATCTGGTTTTTAGTCTGTGTTTTGAGCTTGGTCAATGCGGCGATACGTCGGGCAATGGCTCTTAAGGTGATATTTTCATCAGCAGGACGTTGCCATGCGACAAACGGCATTTTTTCAGCATAAATGGCTAGGGTGTTGGCATCCACTGCATCGGTTTTACTGCGCTTCATCAACACTTTAGCGAAGTTATGCGCGACCTTGGGATTAAGAACCATGACTTCAATCCTCTCCGCACGACTGAGCGCGACCGCTAAATCAAAGTGATAAATGCCCGTTGCTTCAAGACAAACCCTCGCTTCACCTTTATATTTTGCTAACAAGCGAATAATGGCTTGATGACCCGCCGCCGTGTTTTCAAAGCATTTGGCTTTACTTGCCTTGCCTTTAACACTGACCACAACCACCAACTCCTTCGCACTGACATCAATACCTGCAACATTCATTTTTTATCTTCCTAATCAAGACGTTTTGTTATGATAAGCACTGGTTTCCCGACCCTGACACTTCATCTACCGTCCTTGTGAATGCAGACTCAGAAGCTCTCGCTTACAGGTCTCAGATACTCCACGGCATGGATGACGAGGGCGGGGAGCCTTTCTACGCACAAGCTCTTGGCTTCAGGTCGGATCGGCTTCCCCAGTACATCAGTCTTACTATAGCTTTTTGGGGCTATTTATTCTTGGGCTTTTGTTGCAGGGTTAATATACAAGGTAACCCAACATCTCTGGTATTTGTTGGGTTGCGAAAAAGCCGCAACCCAACCTACAAAAACTAAAACGTGTCGGCGGTACGCTGCGTGTTTTTAATTATTTCGCGTAACAGTTGATTAATCTGGGCTTGATACGGTAACGCATTAGGCTGTGTGGCGGCTTTTTGAAAAAATTCAACGACCTCTTTATCCAGCAGCAACACACATTCCATTTGAGCAGGCGTTTCATCTTGCGGTGGTAAATCAGCTAATAATCCACGCCGTTTTACTTTGAGTTTGGTTAAATCATATTCCTTTTGCATAATCATTTACCTCTTGTTTACTGGCTTTTCTCGCGGAGATAATGCGAATTTTATCTGCGCGTATTGTACAAATAACCACTAACAACCTACCTTGGTTTGAATGCCCTACTAAAATTTCTCTATCTTCATCATGGCTGTGATTTGGGTCATAAAAAGCTATTTGACGCGGATCATAAAAACAACTTTTTGCTTCATCAAAACTGACATCGTGTTTCTTCTCATTTTTTCGAGCTTTTTCACTATCCCATTCAAATTCCATCAGATACTCATTAATAAATAGCAATGTAGGCTAGATTGCCGTCTTTTTGGCAGCCCAACACCTCTGGTATTGGTTGGGTTGCGAAAGAGCCGCAACCCAACCTACAAAAGCTAAACCGCTTGTTGTCCCGCTTCCAACAATTCTAATTGATGCTCACTGAAATCAGCATAATTTTGTTGCCATTCTGACGGAGCGTGTACTTTCGCAATCTGCACAGCAGTCACTTTGTATTCAGGACAGTTAGTCGCCCAGTCTGAATTGTCAGTAGTAATAACATTCGCGCCTGATTCAGGGAAATGGAAGGTGGTATAAACCACGCCAACTTGTACACGGTCTGTCACTAAGGCGCGTAACACGGTTTCACCTGCACGGCTTTTAATACCGACCCAATCGCCTGTTTTAACACCTCGGTCTTCGGCATCGTGTGGATGAATTTCTAAACGGTCTTCACTGTGCCACGCATTGTTTTCAGTACGACGTGTTTGTGCGCCAACATTGTATTGCGACAAGATGCGTCCCGTAGTCAGAATCAACGGGAACATCGGGGTGATTTTTTCGCTGGTTGCCACATATTCAGTCAACATGAACAGACCTTTGCCATCATCACGCAAGAAATGATCGGCGTGTAGCGTAGGCGAACCTTCGGGAGCTTCGTCATTACACGGCCATTGGATACTGCCCATTTCTTCGATTTTTTTATAACTGACGTGACTGAATGTCGGTTTTAAACTGGCAATTTCATCCATAATTTCGGATGGATGACTGTAGTTCATTGGGTAACCTAATGCGTTAGACAGCATTTGGGTGACTTCCCAATCGGCATAACCCGCCAACGGTTTCATGACTTTACGCACAGGTGAAATACGACGTTCCGCATTGGTAAAGGTGCCGTCTTTTTCTAGGAATGATGCACCGGGTAAGAAGACGTGGGCAAATTTTGCAGTTTCATTCAAGAATATGTCTTGAACGATAACGCACTCCATAGAGCGCAAGGCGGCATGAACGTGTTTAATATCGGGATCAGATTGAGCAATGTCTTCGCCTTCACAATACAGACCCAAGAAGCTACCATCGAGCGCGGCATCAAACATATTAGGAATGCGTAAACCTGGATCACCGCTGAGTGGCGTGTGCCATGCGTCTTCAAATAATGCGCGAGTCACAGGGTCGGCAACGTTGCGATAGCCGGGGAATTCATGCGGGAATGAACCCATATCGCATGAGCCTTGGACGTTGTTTTGTCCGCGTAATGGATTCACACCCACGCCGCTACGTCCTATATTACCAGTTGCCATTGCTAAGTTAGCAATACCGATAACCATTGTTGAACCTTGGCTGTGTTCAGTCACGCCTAAACCGTAGTAAATCGCGCCATTTTTTTCAGTGGCGTATAAACGGGCGGCGGCTCTGATGTCAGCGGCTGGAACACCAGTAATAGATTCGCTGGCTTCTGGCGAATGATGTTCGTGCGCAATAAATTTACGCCATTTTTCAAACGAGGCGACATCACAACGCGCTTTGACAAACTCTTCATCAACCAAGTTTTCAGTGACGACCACATAAGCCAAGGCATTGATTAACGCCACGTTAGTGCTTGGGCGTAATTTCAAATGATAGTCAGCATGAACGTGTGGGGATTTTTTCACTAAATCAATTTCGCGTGGATCAACGACGATGAGTTTCGCGCCTTGGCGTAAGCGTTTTTTCATCATTGAACCAAACACAGGGTGACCGTCAGTTGGATTGGCACCGATGACCATAATGACATCAGAATCCATCACCGAATCAAAGTCTTGTGTACCTGAGGCTTCACCAAAGGTTTTCTTTAAGCCATAACCAGTCGGTGAATGACACACGCGGGCGCAAGTATCGACATTATTATTACCAAAACCAGCACGGATTAATTTTTGTACTAAATAGGTTTCTTCGTTGGTACAACGTGATGAGGTGATACCACCGATAGAATCTTTACCGTATTTGGCTTGGATGCGTCTTAATTCTGACGCGGCGTGATTAATCGCGACTTCCCAACTGACTTCTTGCCACGCATCTTTAATGCTGGCGCGGATCATCGGTTTAGTGATGCGGTCTTTATGGGTGGCATAACCAAACGCAAAACGCCCTTTCACACACGAATGCCCATGATTGGCTTTGCCGTCTTTGTTTGGCACCATGCGAATGACTTGTTCGCCTTTCATTTCAGCACGGAATGAACAGCCGACACCGCAATAAGCGCAAGTGGTGATAATTGCGTGTTCAGGTTGACCGTTATCAATGACCGATTTTTCCATTAAGGTCGCAGTCGGACAGGCTTGTACACACGCGCCACAGGATACGCATTCGGAATCCATAAAGGCTTCATTTTGACTGGGTGAGACTTTGGAATCAAAACCGCGTCCGTCTATTGTTAACGCAAATGTGCCTTGGGTTTCTTCACAGGCGCGAACACAGCGTGAGCAAACGATACATTTGCTGGGGTCAAAACTAAAATACGGATTGCTGTTGTCTTTCTTAGCATCCAAATGGGTAGTGACAGGTTTATAACGCACTTCACGCAAACCCACCGCCCCTGCCATGTCTTGCAATTCGCAATCGCCTCCCACGGCCGCCTTCAATTTGCACAACACATAAACGACAAGAACCAAAGGGTTCAATGCTATCGGTTGCGCACAGCTTGGGAATTTCAATACCGATACTCGCCGCCGCTCGCATCACAGATGTACCGGCTGGGACAGTTACTTTAAAACCGTCAATTTCAAGAGTGACGTTAGTGGTTGAGTGACTGGCTGGTGTGCCAAAATCTTTTTCTTTATTCATGCTCATGGGGGTATCCTCGTAATCCAGCGGTAGCTTTATCAGTGTTGACTATCTGTGTTCAATTAGTGTGGAGCGTGTTAATTCCACATAATCATATTCATTAAATGCTGTTGTAATGACTAATAAATTTTTTACAAATAATAGACTAAGCTCCTTATTGGTAATATTTCCTGTAGAAACTAGCAACAATTTATAAGGTCTTTTCGTAAGTAAAAATGAATTAACAAAATCAGCGTCTTTTGTAATCACAATTCGCTGTTCATATTCTGAGATATTGTTGATTTCAGTATCAGAAGTTTGATTACCTTTTTCTAAATCTAAAGTATGAACAGC
>NQJH01000418.1 GCA_002256685.1 Methylococcaceae bacterium NSP1-2
AAAGGGGCTGCGGTGCAGATGGCGTACCAGATTCGAAAGTTCATCCATGTAGACATATGCTCATCTCTACAGTATCCACGAAGTAACCCGAAAATAGTGGCAGTTAGTAAGGTTATCACCAGCATTGACATTAAAAGTAGCGCAATCTGAATCTGTGGAATTTCAGATTTTTGTGAACTAAAAATTAACCAAGAAAATACGGTTATCTCGAAAAATCCCACATTACTCTTACCCTTAATACATACATCAAAGGCTCTTCTAAATATTGTGCCGCAAAATATGGCAGTCATGTAAGAAATCGGCTTTAAGTTGAAAAGAGGTAATATCCATATCAATACCAACATCAACACTAATAAGAAACAAAAAGTTATTTGTCTAGCAGATATATTAGTAATATCAACCATTTTAATATGCGACATGATTGGTAAACAAAGTCTTAAAATCCATACCCATAATTTCTTAACAATACTGTGTGCTTTAAATATCAACGCAAAAATAAGTTTGCTAGCATCGTTATGGTCTTTCGCTTTCTCCGCAATCCACTCTACCGCAAATGCCGTCACTTCTTGCTTTGATACAGCATGACGCATTTTAAAAGCTAAGGTATTCACCAAAGAACAAACGCTTTTCTCTTCGGCTTCGGGTAATTCTTTACGCAAACTCCATTGTGCAAAGACTTTTCCTGCCAAAAATTCCATAAACGATTTATGACCAAATTTAAAACTACCACTACGACTTAAATCAGACACCAGCAAACCACAGGCGCGGACATCAGTGAGTATGGATTGAATGTCTTCAGGTTTATTTTCCAAGTCATAACGCTGGCGTAGTGGTTTACGCAATTCGCCACCTATTGCATCGGTTTGTAACGAAACTGCTTCGGGTATGCTGTCAATCAACAAGCGTACAACCTCTTCCAATTGTCTAACTGTGATTTGATTAGGAAACTGATTAATCAGCATATAACAGGCGATACCTTCCATAAAATAAGCACGTTCTGGACTGCTCAATGCCATAAATGCAGGTTTAGCATTGCCGCCAGTTGGTGGTGTAAAGTCGTATTTTCTTTGTCGTTCCAAACTGTGGCGAATAAATAAATCCATGACAACGGCAGAATTGATGCGCTCACCATATTGCGCGAGGTTTTTCGTCAGCCATAACACACTGACCACATGAAGCATAGAAGGGCGCGACACAATGTCATAAAAACGCTCATTGACCGCTGCTAAATCGAGAATGCCATCACGAATGTTGGAATCGACATGACGCAGACTGTGTGCAATTTCCTTGTTGTTAAATGGAGCTAAATAGATCGCTTGGCAATAAGGGCGTTCTACACTGGCATCTTGAATACCAAGTGCAGCTTTTAATTCAGCATTATCTAAAAAGTAATTGGGACGACCTGTGACCATTATTTTGGCTTTGGGATAGCATAGCCCCCA
Organism: Methylococcaceae bacterium NSP1-2; assembly: GCA_002256685.1. GTDB lineage: Bacteria > Pseudomonadota > Gammaproteobacteria > Methylococcales > Methylomonadaceae > UBA4132. Next base: position 1,443 of record NQJH01000418.1, read on the forward strand.
CATAATTTTGAAATGTTCAATGCGGGCATCGGCATCACCTGATAAATCCACTTCATCAAATCCTTCAAAAATTAATAATAGCCGTCCTGCCACTAATAATTTCATGAGGGCGTGAGTGTCGATACTGTAACGACCTGCCCAAGTAGACAGTAATTCATCTTCGCGCAAGGTGCGGGGACTTTTGCCGCGCAGTTCCAGCAAAATAGGAATACGCGCTGAATGCGGGGTTTGTTGAATGCGTTGCATCAAATGATAACTGAGCATCAAGGAATTGGTGCTTTTGCCCTGACCGTATTCACCCAGCAAAGCAATTTGCCGTTGGCTCGTTTCAGCCAGCCAAGTATCGAGAAAGGCTTCAAGATTTTCTTGTGCGTCCTCTTCTTTGCCTAGTTTGAAACTAGACTCGCTATAAACTTGCTCCAGTGTCAGCTCTGAACCCAGTAAATTGTCTTGTTCCACGCGTTTGCGTAAGTCACGAAAATAGTCGGTAAAATCTACTAAGTCATCCAACAACCGCGATTCGCTCACTGTGCGTATGGAATGCCCGTTGAGTTGATTGGGTTCGTCTCTATCGCCGTCTTTAAGCGCGATAATGAATTCTATGTCTGCGCTATCATGCTGTTTGTGTTGTCGCACTTTGCCAACGTAGTTAAACAAGGCGTGTAACTCGATTTCAGTGGGCTGATTTTCATAACAGGCTAATGCCACCGTGTGACCTGCGCCTTTGTGTGTGCCTATCCAGC
>NQJH01000260.1 GCA_002256685.1 Methylococcaceae bacterium NSP1-2
CCCTAAACTGTCGTGTTCTATACCAATCGCGGCGGCTTCTTTGACAACGCCTGAACTATAAATGACTTCTTCAATTTCAGTCGGACTAATGCGATAACCTGAGCTTTTAATCATGTCATCTTGTCGCCCAACAAAATACAAATAACCCTCTTCATCCCTCGTCACGGTATCGCCCGACCACACCGCTATTTCTGTCAATGGTAACGCAGGATTTTGATTAGGCGCAGGTTTAAAACGTTCAGCGGTTTTAATTGGATCATTCCAATAACCCATCGCGACTAATGAACCTCGATGCACTAATTCCCCCGCTTCATGCGCAACGCACAACGACCCATCCTCACGCACCACCACTATATCGGCATTCGGGATGGCTTTACCAATAGAATCAGGGCGAGTATCCAATTGCTCAGGCGGTAAATAAGTGGAACGAAATGCCTCAGTCAAACCATACATTAAAAAAAACTGCCCATTCGGTACTTGCTGACGTATTGCAGCTAATACGGCTTTGGGCATTTTACCGCCTGAGTTCGTCAAATAGCGCAAATGTTCATTAATATCCGCAGACCAATCGAGTTTAGCCAATTGCACCCACAGCGATGGCACACCAGCAAGTCCAGTGATTTTATGTGTCTCAAGGGCAATTAACACATCACGCGGCAACAAATAATCCAATAACACACAACAGGCTTGCTTGAGTAACACGGTGAGCAATTGATTTAAGCCATAATCAAAACTAAACGGCAACACCGCTAATAAACGGTCATTTTCAGTAATGTGTAAATACTCGCTAACACTTTTTGCCCCTGTGACTAAATTACGATGCGATAACACCACGCCTTTAGGTTTGCCGGTACTGCCAGAGGTATAAAGAATCGCCGCCATATCGGTATCAATCATAGCGGGCATAATCTGAGCGGTGGCGCGTTGTAAATAATCATGCCACGCTAGAATTATTTGTGTGTCGCTGGTCAGCGTAGGTGGCTCGTTATCCACTAAAACAATGGTATGTAAATCAGGACAATCCGCCAACACAGGCTTAAGATTTTGCAAACGGCTGGACGAGGTAATCAGTATATGCACATTGCAATCATTAAGAATATAAGCCACTTGCGCGGCTTTTAGCACCGGATTAATCGGTACAAACACCCCACCCGCCAAACTAATCGCTAATAAACTACTGACTGTTTCCAGTTGTTTAGGCAAAAAAACCGCCACGCGCTGTTGTGGTTTTAAATGAATGCCCAGTAACGCCGCCGCTTGTTGCTGGACTTGTTCAGCCAGTTGGCTATAACTCCAAGTGGTTTTTTTGTGAACAATAGCAGGGTGATGTGCCGCGTGTTCGGGCAATGCAAACAGCAAATGAGGCAATAAAGTGGGCATAGTCCAAGCTCGCAGTGAATAGGAACTTTAATTATAGTGGAGCTAGCTGAAAAAATCGCTTTTGCAATATTTGCAGTGAAAAATCAGCCTCTTTAGTCAAAGATTTGCTATCATCATGGCTTTTCTACGCTCATTAAAAAATTTCCTTATGCAACAACCCATGTTAAATACTGCTGTCCGTGCTGCCAGAAGCGCGGGCGATCTTATCCTTCGTTCAGCCGATAAAGTCGATCAATTGCGCGTTGACCAAAAAGGCAGAAATGATTATGCCACCGAAGTTGATCGTATGGCGGAACGCGAAATTATCAACATCATTAAAACGGCTTACCCTGACCACGCCATTTTGGCAGAAGAAAGCGGCGCACATGAAGGTAATGATTACGTCTGGGTGATTGATCCCTTAGATGGCACAACTAATTTTCTACACGGTTTTCCACAATACGCGGTGTCTATCGCGTTAAAGCACAAAGGCAAGCTGGAAGTCGCGGTTATTTATGATCCGTTACGCGATGAATTATTTACCGCTAAACGCGGCGGTGGCGCAATGCTGAATAATCGAAAACTGCGTGTCACGCAACAAAATAGCTTAAAAGGTGCGTTAATCGGCACTGGTTTTCCGTTTAAAACTGACCAACATTTGGACGCTTATACGGGTATGTTTCGCGCTTTAACCACCGAATGCGCAGGCATTCGTCGTGCAGGTGCAGCGGCGTTGGATTTAGCTTATGTAGCCGCAGGTCGCTTGGATGGGTTCTGGGAAATCGGCATCATGGAATGGGATATGGCAGCAGGTATTTTGCTGATTAAAGAAGCCGGTGGCGTAGTCACGGATTTTTCTTTTAATGATAACTACCTAGAGTCAGGCAATGTCATTGCGGGTAGCCCCAAAATGCACCAACTCATGTATGCCTTGATTGAACCGCATGTGACTGATAGCTTGAAATAATTGGAGTAAAACAGCTTTAACTGTTTTTTTAACGCCAATAGCTGAAGCTATTGGACTCCTGCCCCCTTTTTAATTTAACGGAGACTTAGCACCATGAGCGAAACCATTTCAAATAATGCCATTATTTACGCCATTCTCGCCCTGAACAGCGAAGTGGATTTACAACAAGAATACTTAGAATCGGACGATGTTCCCGATGATGAGCGCGACAACGAACAAGACATTTTGGCAGACCTAGAACAAGCCTTTATGGAGTTCGTGGATATTTATAAAAAACGTTGCAAGGCAGATAAACAACTACCTGATATAGATGAATTATTAAATAGCCAAATCTAATCACCATCATGTTCACGCTTTACGGCATAAAAAACTGCGATACGGTTAAAAAAGCGCGGTTATGGTTAGAACAACACGGTATCGCTTATCAGTTTCATGATGTGCGTGTTGATGGCTTAACGCTAGAACGATTGCAGGATTTTACTGCGCGGGTTGATTGGCAGTGTTTGCTTAATCGTTCTAGTACCACTTGGCGGCAACTACCTCCTGAACAAAAAACCGATGTGACGCTAGAAAAAGCCGTGCAGTTGCTACACGATAACCCGACTTTGTTAAAACGCCCTGTGTTAGATACGGGTGAGCAGTTGATTGTTGGTTTTAAAGGTGAATATTTGTTGTAGGGTACGCATTGCGTACCTTACCGCTTTTACCGCTACCGCTCGTTCCCAAACTCCAGTTTGGGAATGCCTATTGCCAAGCTCCGCTTGGCGTGTCATGAATAAAACAAGTTTATCTTTATGTTCCGTCAAGCAGAGCTTGTGGGTAGTCATTCCCAAGCCAGAGCTTGGGAACGAGACATTGTAGGTCGGGTTAGGCGATAGCAGTAACCCGACAAAAGCAAAATAAAAAAAGATGACATGAAACCAAGCACAAAATA
>NQJH01000261.1 GCA_002256685.1 Methylococcaceae bacterium NSP1-2
ATTTGGCGGTGTTAGGCGGCAAATAGCTCAACTCAAGCGTTTTGTTTCAACCGCGCTTCATAACAATAACCCGCGCCATACATGGCATGAATCAGCTCATAATTGGGTAATAACACCGTGAGTTTTTTCGAAGTTTTTTGATGTGACTGTCTACGGTTCGATCTAAAACGATGCCATCAATTGATTGCGAGAAAAAAGCCGCTGGGGTTCGTTGTATAGAGTATTGAGTAGCATGAATTCAATCGTGGATAGACTAATGCTTTGTGTGCCGACACTGACGCGGTAACTGTGAGCGTCTAAAGTGATTAAGGCGATGGTAATGGGGTACACGGGGCTAACACGGCGCAACACCACTTTGATACATGCGACCACTTCGCGTGGGCTATAAGGTTTGTAAATATAATCATCCGCGCCTAAAGCTAAGCCGAGTAAGAACGGTTTTTTGTGTTGTGCTGTTAGTCATTGATGTGATGCGGTCATGGTTATGGAGAAAGGAGTCCAATAGCTTTAGCTATTGGCGAAAACAGCTAAAGCTGTTTTACTCCAGCAGTAACGGGAATTCTACTTGTATAGATAAGCCGCCGTATTGACTTTGATAAGCGAGTATCGTACCACCGTGGGCTTCAACAATATTTTTACAAATTGCTAGCCCTAAACCTGCTCCATCTGATTCACGACTACGCGATTTTTCCACGCGATATAAACGATCAAAGAGTTTGGGCAAGGCGGTTTGAGGTACGCTAGGTGCGGAATCTTGAAAAGTAACGATGACCGTTTGCTTGGTTCTATACAGCGTGATTTCACAAAAACCACCTTCGTTAGTATAGCGGCAACTGTTTTCTGCTAAATTGGAAAATAATTGATAAAGCCGCCGTGCATCGGCAAACACCGGTAATTGTATATGTGGATTGCTGATTTCGCGGAGTGTTATGCCTCGACTGGCAAAACGGGAGACAAACTGTTGCTGAATTTCCAGCACAATATCGGTGACGTTGATGTTTTCTTTGTGATAATTCATCGCACCTGCATCGGACAGCGATAACTCATATAAATCTTCTACTAAGGTAGTCAATGCCAATACTTCACTGTGTAAAGACTGAATGCGTTCAGGTGTCGGTTCGCGTACACCGTCTTGTAAGGCTTCAAGTTCCCCACGCAACACCGATAATGGTGTCCTCAATTCATGGGAAATATCGGCTATCCATTGCCGCCGTGCGACTTCGTTTTTCTGTAGGGTTTGCGCCAGTGAATTAAAATATTGAGATAACTGCCCAAGTTCATCATGACCATTGGCTTTAATTCGCGTTTGGTATTCACCCGCTGCCAGTGCTTTAACACCTGATACAATGCGACGTATCGTTAATAACAGTTGTCGTGCTAATAGCCACGCGGCAAAAATTGATAAAATCAATGCTAGGCTACCAATGAGATATTTAGCTTTTTTTTGTTGCTGAATAAAAGTCGTGGCAAGCTCATCGGTCATGACTTCATTAGGGCGAATTTCTAGCCAGCCGATGATTTGCTTGTTTACCTTTAGCGCACGGATGATAGGTTTTTCCTCAAAATGCGCCCCAACGACATAATTATGATTGGCATCTAATAGCCGTAAGCGGTTACCTAAAAATAAAGCATCAGGCGGTGGCGGGTAATCTTCTGGTGAAAAGCCATTATCATCAGGGGGCGGTAGACGATTATCAGGCGGAGGGATGTCCTTGTCTCGCTGACTGGATAAAAATTCATGCCATTGTCTTTGATCGTTTTGTAAAAAATCCCAGCTACCTTGTTTTTGATAAGTGGTTTCTAAATTGCTAATTAAAAAGCCTAAACGATTGGCTTCAACTTGTTGTAAATATTCAGTGAAACCCTGACGAAATAGCCAATCTGCTGATCCTATCATTACGGCAATCATCACCCCAATGCTCAGTAATAAAGTGAGGAATAGTTTAGCGAAGATGGGAAGTTTCATGATTTTAGATGATTAAACTACCGAGGTTTTAAAAACCTCGGTAGTTTTGGAGTATCAAGACAATTTTTTATATTTCAAACGGTGGGGCGTATCAGCATCTGTCCCTAAACGGCGATGACGGTCGGCTTCATAATCGGCATAGTTACCTTCAAACCAGACGACATTACTATCACCTTCAAAGGCGAGAATATGAGTCGCGATACGGTCTAAGAACCAGCGATCATGCGAGATAACCACCGCGCAACCGGGGAAGGCTAATAAGGCATCTTCTAAAGCGCGTAAGGTTTCTACGTCTAAATCGTTAGTCGGTTCATCGAGTAATAAGACGTTGCCGCCTTTTTTCAACAACTTGGCTAAATGTACACGGTTACGTTCACCGCCTGATAAATCACCGATGAATTTTTGTTGATCGCCGCCTTTGAAATTAAAGCGTCCGAGATAAGCGCGGGAAGGTGTGGTGTAGTTGCCGACGGTAATCATATCTAAGCCTTCTGACACTTCTTCCCAAACGGTATTTTTGGGATTCATGTCATCACGCAACTGGTCTACATAGGAAATTTGTACCGTTTGACCTAATGTTAATGTGCCTGTATCAGGTTTATCAACCCCTGCCATCATGCGGAACAGCGTGGTTTTACCCGCTCCATTCGGACCGATAATACCGACGATGCCGCCTTGCGGCAGTTTAAAACTGAGGTCATTAATTAATAATCTATCGCCAAAACCTTTGCTGATAGCGTCCGCTTCAATCACCACATCACCTAAACGTGGACCGGGTGGAATATAAATTTCTTGGGTTTCATTACGTTTTTGGGTTTCAGCAGAAGCCAGTTCATCAAAACGTGCTAAACGGGCTTTACTCTTCGCATGACGACCTTTGGCATTAGAACGTACCCATTCCAATTCCTCTTTCATGGCTTTTAGGCGTGAAGATTCTTGTTTTTCTTCTTGCAATAAACGGGTACTTTTTTGCTCTAACCAACTGGAGTAATTACCTTCCCACGGAATGCCTGAGCCTCTGTCTAGCTCTAAAATCCAACCTGCAACATTATCGAGGAAATATCGATCATGGGTAACAGCAACCACTGTGCCGGTGTAATCGTGCAAGAATCGTTCTAACCACGCGACTGATTCTGCGTCTAAATGGTTAGTCGGCTCATCCAATAACAACATATCGGGATTGGACAGCAATAAGCGACACAAGGCAACGCGGCGTTGTTCGCCCCCTGATAATTTAGTTACGTCAGCATCCCACTCAGGCAAGCGTAACGCATCGGCGGCAACTTCC
>NQJH01000262.1 GCA_002256685.1 Methylococcaceae bacterium NSP1-2
TTTTACTGTAGTTTTGATGGCATAACCAAAAAAGCCTAGGCTTGTTATCTTGGATAGTTGTGATTCCGGCGCGGGTGACTCGATTCTATTCAGAAAACGCTTTATGCTCGATTATGCTGCAATCTGTTGCCGTATAGTGTGCGCCTTTAAAGCTACTCATCGGATTTTTCAATTACTAAATTTGGCTAATTATTACTCAAACTGACAAACTTTACGACAGAACCGGGTAAGTTGACTAAAGTGTATTTTGACCAAGTAAATCCCCAAAGTTGACTGCGCCCACTTTAATTTGACGGCTTAATTAGACGTTGGCGGCTATCTATAATACTGGGTTGCACTATCCTTTTTATCTATCGTAGTGATTTTCCCATCAGCTGACAGTTTAGTGTTTTTAGTCAATGTCACTTTAGTCAAGGGCTTAGTGGCTTTAGCAGTTGCCTCTTTAGCCAGCGGCTTAACCTTTTTGGCGCTTGTAACTTTAGTGATTCGCTTAGCCTTTTTGATATTTGTTTCTTTAATGACTGGGTTTACATTTTCGGTAATTATCGCATTAGCCATACCTGCCTGAATATACAAACGACTTAATTTCAAACTTGATTTTTCAGTTCTGTTAACAGTTGACGTATTCAAAGGTTTCACTTTTGCGGTCTGTGTAGTCGTACTTCTTTCAGTTTTCTTTACCGTTTTTTTAGGCACCGCAACAACAGTATCCGCTTCCAAATGTGGTTTATAGGTAGATTTTTGCTTGTTTCTTTACCCGCATCTGACTGATTTTCCTGTGCTAAAAAATCCGTCTTTTCAGGCGCTTTTTTTACAGGCATATTGACCAGTGTAATGGGTTGCAGATCGGTATTTTGAGCATCAGGCTTAACTAGAAAGAACAGCACTACTATGAACAATACTACTCCCACCATGGCCAGCAATATCCGTTTAATGTTCCATTCCGTTATCACTTTTGATGCAGAAAAGTCAGGTTCTGCCTTTTTACCGGAGGCAGAACATTTAAGCCTAATTACAATGTTTTTTTTGTCTTCCATAAAATTACCTGATGAATAGCGTAACTAAAAAGGATTCTGTCGCAAAAATTCATAAACGTAAAGCCCGCCCCCTTTTGCTGGCAAAATTATCCTGCTAAAACCATAAACTGCTTATAAGCCAGTATATTACTATTGGACTCTGGTTTGTGTGAAAAATTGTAGATATAACCATATTCTTATGCACAGAAATAGGTTAACGCCGCCTATCAATTGAGCCGAATAAGTACAGCATGTTTTAAAGCACAACAATCCTTATATGTAATTGATAAATATAATTAATATTATTTTGTATAAAGTTAAGCCAATTTAACAAAACTGTAATAAAAACCGATGCTAGCCTATCCAATTACCAGCTTTTCCACAGAGTTATCCACAGCTATTGTGGATAAAATGAGTTTTTAATTTGTTTCAGAGACTTAGAGCTAAAAGCTAAAATAACATTAAGGATGTTAGGCTATGTTGGTATTTCAAAAATTGCCATTCAAAAAAATCGGTTATAAATATCAGAGTAAATGTTAACAAACTGATACAGCAAGGATTTTAACCAAGTATCATCTAAGCGTATTGGGCTTGCTGCCATTTTATTGTAATGATCGCCATCGTTGAGAGCTAATTAAGGGGCGGGTGTTGTCGTTGTTCTGGAATGACATTCAGGAGGTGCGATATTACGAGAATGCGTCTCGTGCCGACCTGGTGGAGTGCATACCTATCGAAATAGCTCAATATAGCGTCGTTGCGAGACAATAATAAAAAACTAGTACTTTCAATCACACGCCTTTCAAGGTAGTCTTGCGCATCCTCACATAAAAATCTTCCATAACCTCAATAAACGAGCTTTGCTTTTGCCAAAACGCGGGAAAATCACCGCCTTTTTTGATTAACATGGCGGGAATCGTGGCCGCCTGAACGGGTTCTATGCTTTTGGGTAAGGGGTGTTGCCCTTGCCAAAAGCCTTTCAGGCTAATTTCCTGGGGGGGCTCTATCATTACTGGACGGGTGTAAAAGCTGGCCACCGGCGCCAATTCGACAGTCGCACCGCTTTTAGCATCACTCAACACTTTGCCTAAGGGGGAACTGGCTAATTCCTGTAACAACTTTTCGGGTGCCAGGCCGCGCATTTCAAATAACAAAAACGGATCCTGGTCCAGTTGTCCGGCTAAGCGGTAGCAAACGCCGGCGATATGTTTACACGGCACTTCATAATCCGGGCAATCGCAGGCTACTTTAAAATCTCGATAGTCATTCGGCAGTAAATGCACGCCGAGATCAGCAAAGACATTTTCAATGTTTTCCGGGATTTCATTGAGCAACAATCTGGCGATAAAACTGGCTCGTTGCGTGAGTTTTTGGATAATTTTTTGCCATTGCGCCTCTGAGAGATGGGTCATTTGCACACTGACTTTATACGTCGGCTCTTTATAAACGCCAAAATAGGGATTGATGTTCCCGCGTAGTTTTGCCTCGACTTTGCCATCTTTGAGTAACCATTGCTTGATACGGTTGTCGGTGGAATAGGAACGCCCCCGCTGCAAACGGCCACTGTCGGTAAAATCTTCCAACGCTTCAATAAAGCGCTGTCCCCACCAGGTTTTTGCATGTTTGCTCATGTCAGTCTTCCATAATGCTGTGTTTATTAAGGGCAATCAATTCTTTAAACGCCTGATTATCAAGCTTGGTTAGCCAGCTTTCGTCATTACCGACAATGCTGTCGGCCATTTTTTGCTTGTCGCTGATCATTTGATCGATGCGCTCTTCCAAGGTGCCCAGGGTGACAAATTTATGCACGAAGACATTCTTCTTCTGGCCGATACGAAAGGCCCGGTCAGTGGCCTGGTTTTCAACGGCAGGATTCCACCAGCGATCAAAATGAAACACATGATTCGCCTGGGTTAAGGTAATACCCACGCCACCCGCTTTGAGCGACAGAATAAAAACAGCAGGTCCTGTTTCCGGGTCTTGAAAATCACTGATCATTTGTTCGCGTTTAATGCGACTCGTGCCACCGTGTAAGTAATGGGTTTTATAGTGCTTTTCCTTTGCCAGATACCGTTCCAGGTGTTCACCTATTTCGGTAAACTGGGTAAATACCAAAACACTATCGCCTTGCTCCATCGCTTCTTCGAGCATTTCACTGATGCGCTCAAGCTTGTGTGAACGTTCCGGGGTAAAGGCACTGCCATCCTGTAAAAACTGCATCGGATGATTGCAAATCTGTTTTAATTTCATCAAGGTGGACAGCATTAAGCCCTGGCGTTGAATGCCTTCTGCTTCCTCTAACTGGGTAACCACATCTTGCACCACGACTTCATACAAGGAGGCTTGTTCCTTGCTGAGATTGCAATAAATCTTGTTGTCAATTTTGTCGGGTAAATCTTTAATGATGGCTTTGTCGGTTTTTAAACGCCGCAAAATAAAGGGCTGGATGAGTTTTTTTAAGGTAGCCGACTGTCTCGGGTCATTATCGCGTTGTACCGGCAACTCGTAGGTTTTGCGAAAGTGTGCCTGTTTACCTAGATAGCCGGGGTTAAGGAAATTAAAAATCGACCATAAATCCATTAAGCGGTTTTCTACCGGCGTACCGGTTAACGCCAGACGGGAATCGCCATTGAGTTTTAAAATAGCTTTGGTTTGCGCGGCTTTGGGATTTTTAATGTTTTGTGCCTCGTCCAGGACGATGCGCCGCCATTGCAAGGCGCCC
>NQJH01000263.1 GCA_002256685.1 Methylococcaceae bacterium NSP1-2
TATATTGGCATAGATCATGGTATCGATAGGTGGCAAGTTAGGAACAGCTAATAACATACCAACCACAGCGGTGAAAATCATTTCTATCACCACATTTGATTTGCACAGATTCAGATAGCATTTCCAAGACGGTGGACGGAGGGGCGAGGTGTTTGTCATTATTCAATAAATTCCAACTTTTTGATTATTCCATAGAATACAGTGAACCATTCATTTTTGAAATAGTGTTAGGGCTTTCGCTATGCTGATTTTAAATCATAAGTAAGTCGGATTAGCGATAGCATAACCCGACATTTTTACGATAGAATTTGTCGGGTTATTCGACCCACGAGATTTTGATTTGATAATGTGGTTAATATTAAGCGAATGAGGCATTCAACTCATGCAGCTGCATATTAATAATTTTCAGCACGGCTAAAATAGCGGCAAATACTTGATTCGCATGAATACCGCGTGTTTTGCGTAATTCACCATCACAATCCCAAGTAATCACGCACTCAGTCAATGCGTCAGTATGCCCGCCTTTAGGGATTCTAACTTCATAATCAGCGAGTTTAGGCAACGAATAGTTATGCAGCTTCATGACGTTGTTAATCGCATCAATAAAAGCATCAAAACCGCCATTACCAGAGCCAGTGGCTAGGTGTTTTTCACCATAGACATTAACGCGAATACTGACGGTTGATTCTAAATCCAAGCCGCTGGTAATCGAGCAATTCAGTAATTTGATATGCTCGTAATCTTTACTTTCCAATACATCGGCAATGATAAATGGCAAGTCATCAGTAGTAATAGTCTGTTTGGAATCGCCCAAACTGACGATACGCGCCAGCACTTTTTTCTGATTTTCTTCCGATAACTCTAATTCGAGTTGTTCCAGATTTTTCTTCAATGACGCTTTGCCGCTCATTTTTCCCAATGCGTAATGACGAATGCGCGAGAAACGTTCTGGGCTGAGTTTGGTTTTATACAAGCCGCCTTTTGAATCGCCATCGGCATGAATACCCGCCGTTTGTGTGAACACATCTGCGCCGATAATGGGCGCATTAGCCGCTACCCGTTTGCCCGAAAACGTTTCAATCATATTACTGAGGCGAAAAATATGATGCTCATCAATCGCCAATTCCATGCCCATTTTGTCACGCAACACCACCGCAACTTCTGCCAGTGAGGCATTACCTGCGCGTTCACCTAAGCAGTTAATCGTACAGTGGATAGCATTCACACCTGCGCGTACTGCCGCCATGACGTTAGCAGTCGCCAACCCATAATCATTATGCGGATGAAAATCAAACTGAATTTCAGGGTAGCGTGAACACATATCACTGAAGCTATTGAACACTTCTTCAGGCGACAACACACCCAGCGTATCGGGTAACATAAAATGCACAATACCAACGTGGCGCAAGTTATTCATTAAGCCGTAGACATAATCGGGGCTATTGGCATAACCATTCGACCAATCTTCCAAATAGACATTGACCTTCAAACCTTGTTCCTGTGCATAAGCAACGGTTTGTAAAATATCGGCAGTGTGTTGTTCTAGTGTTTTGCCCAATTGCTCACGGCAATGTTTTTCACTGCCTTTAGTCAGAAGATTGATAACCTTGCCGCCGGTTGCAACTATCCAATCCACGCTTTTGGTATGGTCAACAAAGCCTAACACCTCAACACGCCCTGCAAAACCTGCTTGTGTTGCCCATGTATTAATATTAGTGACCGCCTCTTTTTCGCCCTCGGACACCCGCGCCGAAGCCACTTCAATACGGTCAACGCGTAGCGACTGCAACAGTGCCTTAGCAATATTAACTTTTTCTGCGGGGGTGAAAGAAACGCCTTGCGTTTGTTCGCCATCACGCAAAGTGGTGTCCATCAATTGGATGGTTCTTAAAGCTGTGGACATGTTTAGTGCCTGTAATTATTTATGGTTGGTTGATATTCGTAGGGTACGCATCGCGTACTTTGTGTTTTTAACCAAAATATCGTATGGATAAAAAAGTACGCGATGCCTACTCTAATTGGCTCGAAAGATTTAGCGATTATTAATGTAATCTTGTGAGGTACGATTGCCAAACTTAGCAGCAATTTTTTCCCCTAAACGCGCCCCTGATATTGCTAAAGCAAACGCAATACTGCCGCCAATCAACATTTTAATGATACTAAAATCAGCAAACCCATGTGGCGTAAAAAAACCGTTGGAAAGCAATATAATCACGCTGAAAAAAGCCGCTATGGCGGGTTCTAACACACGAATGGACGGTGATACTAAACCGACAATCATGCCACCTGCTAAAAAACTGATGGAAAATGACACTATTTCGACTAAAAAGCGAAAACTTTGCGGTATAAATGACCAAAACAAATTGGTTTGAAATAATCCAGCAATGGCGATTTCAGCGATAATAAACACAACCAAGCTAGCCAACAGCCACGCCCAAGAAAAACGTTTAAGCGATTTAATACCCGCTTTAACATTGTCTGGGGTGATAAGGGCGCGTACATCAGGCAACTCTTCTCTAATCGTGTCCATGATTGCAGCGTTATTATTTGATTGGCTGTTATTTACAAGCTGTGGCAATGATGAATTTAGCGATTGTCTGTCAAATTGCGTACCGTATCGCGTTGCCAAAAACTCCAGTCCTTGCTGGTATCCTTGTCCCAAAGCTCTAAATTTCCACTGCTGATTTTTAAAATAAAGTTCACCTAAAATTAAAGATTGCAAAGCTGTATTTTCAGGCGAAAAAGCCGATAAATTGCCAATTTCCATACGCAAGTTTTGCAATCCTGACAAAGAATTAGGGCTTGCCACAGCAAACACAATTTTACTAACATCCGATGAGATTTTATTAAAATCAATCCGAAAAACGGGTTTACCTGCATTAAGCGACAAAGAAATAAAATCGGCTTGCGTGTCAATATTACCGTTGAGATAAATAAAATCACTGTCAGAACGGACTTTTTCTGCCTCATTCAGCACAAACGCTGCCACATCGATAGGAAAATCAAAAGGCATCCATGAAAGTAACATATCAATTGATCCCGATTGATTGACGGAGATATTTGCCCCTGCCTGCATATTATTCATTACATACTCCTTTGGCGTTAAATTAGTGGTGTAGGGTGGGCATCACCCACCAAACAATATTGTGAACAAACATAAGTATATCTCGTTCCCAAACTCCAGTTTGGGAATGCCTATTGCCAAGCTCCGCTTGGTGTGACAGC
>NQJH01000264.1 GCA_002256685.1 Methylococcaceae bacterium NSP1-2
ATGGCTTCTTGTAATGCCAGCATGGAGTTGATGTAGTTACCGTTAGCTTTGGCTTTGCACATGGTGCTGTTGATAGCACTGCGGGTATAAGATGAGGTGTGAATACGGATACCTTTTTCGCTATTTTTTCGACCTAAATATTCACCTAGACCTATATGCTCGTACCAAGGCCATGCGGCAACCATGACGTGAACTTTTAAATTATCAGCGCGTAGCCCCATGCCTTCTGAACCATAAAAACACATACTGCGAATATAAGCACCTTGCAGACCATTTTTAGTAATCGCCCCACGTTGCGCCGCATTCAGTTCGTCTTTAGTGAAGGGGATAGGCATATTCATAATTTGTGCCGAACGAAACAAGCGGTCAGTATGGTCTTGCAGCCTAAAAATAGCGATGCCTTGTTCAGTTTGATAGGCAGGAATCCCTTCAAAAATACCCATGCCATAATGTAGCGTATGCGTGAGGACATGGACTTTGGCTTCCCGCCACTCAACCCATTGACCATCCATCCAGATAACGCCATCTCTATTGTCCATCGTTTTCATTCTTGGTTCTCCAACATTAAATTTTGATCAGCCTTTGTCGTTCCCACGCGGCGCGTGGGAACGAGTGAATGGCTTTTTATTTAACGTAAGTCAACCAATCGGCATGATCGTCTCTACGACCATAAACATAATCAAAATACAAAGACTGTAATTTCTCAGTAATCACACCACGACTACCACAGCCAATGATGCGACCGTCTAATTCTCTGATGGGCGTTACTTCTGCCGCTGAACCTGTAAAAAATGCTTCATCGGCAACATAAACATCATCGCGGGTAATGCGTTTTTCAATCACTTCAAAGCCTTGTTCTCTGGCGATGGTGATGACGGTATCGCGGGTAATGCCTTCTAACGCCGAGGTGGTTTCTGGAGTGTAAATCTTACCGTTGCGGACGATGAAGAAATTTTCGGCACTGCCTTCGGCGACAAAACCTTGTTGATCTAACATAAGGGCTTCATCGTAGCCATTGGCGAGAGCTTCTTGTAATGCCAGCATGGAGTTGATGTAGTTACCGTTGGCTTTGGCTTTGCACATGGTGCTGTTGACCGCACTACGGGTATAAGACGAGGTGCGAATGCGAATGCCTTTTTCGATACTTTCTTGACCTAAATACGCGCCCCACGGCCACGCGGCAACCATAGCGTGAACTTTTAAATTATCAGCGCGTAAGCCCATGCCTTCTGAGCCATAAAAACACATGCTACGAATATAGGCACTGTGCAGACCATTTTCTGAAATCGCGCCTTTATGAGCGACATTCAATTCCTCTTTCGTAAAAGGAATTTTGATATTCATAATTTGTGCTGAGCGAAACAAACGGTCAGTATGTTCTTGCAACCTAAAAATCGCTGTGCCTTGTTCAGTTTGATAGGCGCGAATCCCTTCAAAAACCCCCATGCCGTAGTGCAGCGTATGCGTCAGGACATGAACTTTGGCTTCTCGCCATTCAACCCATTGCCCATCCATCCAGATAACGCCATCTCTATCGTCCATCGTTTTCATTCTTGGTTCTCCAACATTAAGTATTTTGAAAGTAACTGTTTTACAGTATTGCAAAGAATCAAGCGTTTGGTAGAGCGGCTTAACTCTTTATAATCGGTCTTTGAATACTGAATTGTACTATAAACTCAATATTGGCAATACCGCCTTTACTTTTGTTTGTGGCTTATACTGCTGGAATAGGCGCGAAAAATTCACGCTGTGCAACTTTACTGACACTCTTTTTTTATCGAGCATTCGCTATGCGTATTTTATTCATCCATCAAAATTTTCCTGCACAATTCAAACACCTCGCGCCTATTCTGGCAACCCAGCACGAAGTTGTCGCGCTCACTATGCAGAAAAATATGCCAGACGTATGGCAAGGTGTACGTTTAATCAGCTATCAAGCCACGCGTAGCACAACCCCGAATGCGCATCCGTGGCTAAGCGATTTTGAAACTAAAACCATTCGCGGTGAAGCGGCGTTTCATGCGGCTATTCAATTGCGTGATGCTGGTTTTACCCCTGATTTGATTATTGCGCACCCCGCTTGGGGCGAAAGTTTGTTTTTAAAACAAGTCTGGGCAAAGGCGAAATTAGCCATTTATTGTGAATTTTTTTATCATGAACAGGGGGCTGATGTTGGTTTTGATGAAGAATTTGCTGATACTAATCCAGAGGATGCCTGTCGGTTACGGTTAAAAAATATCAACCATTTACTGCATTTTGATATTGCCACAGCGGGTATTGCACCAACGCATTGGCAAGCCAGTTTATTTCCTGAGCCGTTCCGCTCAAAAATAAGCGTTATTCATGATGGTATCGACACCGAGACATTCGCACCGAATGAGCGGGCAAGTCTGACCTTAAGCACGGCGAACAGTTCGTTAGTATTGAGTCGTCAAGATGAGCTAATTACTTTTGTTAATCGCAATTTAGAACCGTATCGCGGTTATCATATTTTTATGCGGGCGTTACCTGAATTATTACGCCGCCGTCCCAATGCGCGGGTATTAATTGTCGGGGATGATAAGGTGGGTTATGGCGCACCGCCGCCTAAAGGGCAAACATGGAAAACTATGTTTCTCAACGAAGTGCGTGATGACATTGATATGAAGCGCGTGCATTTTTTGGGTCATGTCCCACCTCAGTATTTTATTCCGTTATTGCAGTTGTCACGCGTGCATGTTTATTTAACCTATCCGTTTGTATTAAGCTGGAGTTTGTTAGAAGCCATGAGTGTGGGTTGCACCATTGTTGCCAGTGATACCCTGCCCTTACACGAGGCGATCCGTCATGATGAAACCGGTCGATTAGTGAATTTTTTTGATGCCCCTGCACTCACGGAAGAAATTTGTTCTTTGCTCGATAATCCTAACAAATGCGCCCAATTAGGCAGCAATGCGCGAGCTTTTGCGCAAGCTAATTACGATTTAAAAAGCATTTGTTTACCCAAACAGTTAGCATGGGTGAATAGTCTGTTAGGTTAAAGTTAAGCAAGTGAATAAAAATTACTTAAGTGTGACAATTATCTGTAAATCCACGAACCAAAGTCCGTAGTTTGTGTCCAATTGTTGTTAGCATAGCTGATAATATTGATTTACACGCACAGGGATTTCCCATTACTTTCAAACGGTTATTACAACAACAAGATAATGTAGGGCTTGCCAATATAGGGGCTACGTCTTAAAAACACCCAGTAAGTCAGGCACAACCTATCTCGATAACACCAACACAAAGCAGGTGTATCATGAACCACATCTATCACAGTATCTGGAACGAAGCCTTAGGCGCGTGGATCGCCGTATCCGAAATTGCTAAAGGACAAGGAAAACGTTCTTCTCATCGCCGTAAACTACTCGCAACCGGCTTATTAATTTGCTCGACACCGACATGGGCGTTACCGACCGGCGATGCACTGGTCGCAGGGCAAGCCACCGTCAACACGCCTAATGCAGGGCAAATGCAGATCAATCAAGCCAGCCAAAACGCGGTTATTAACTGGCAGGGTTTTTCTATTGCCCCTACCGACGCGGTCAATATTCAACAACCCAATGCGAACGCCGCCTTGCTTAATCGCGTGGTAGGGCAAGATGCCAGTCAAATTCAAGGGCAACTCAACGCCAACGGGCAAGTGT
>NQJH01000265.1 GCA_002256685.1 Methylococcaceae bacterium NSP1-2
GCAATCTCTTTGTTATCGGCGATTGAATCGGGCGTTAAAACACTGGTCGGCACAATGTCCTCTAAGGTGATTTGACCGCTGTACAACTGAATCGCGTAATAGCCCAGTTTATTGACATACACACTGACTAAGCGTTGAGAAATTTCATCGGTGACGTAATTAATACCTTTATCAATCAACAATCCACGCGCTTTTGAAAACACCGCGCCTGACCAATCAAACAATAATCGCCCCACTTTCCAAACAGGTTTAACGTTATCAACCATCGCTTTGGCGCGCAAAAAATCGCCGATAGTTATCGCGTGACTGGCTGGAATTTTATTTAACACCTCGTTCTGAATATCGTTGCAAACCAACGTAATTAACTTGAGCAAATACGGCAAGGGAAATTCTAACAGCGGATATTTTGAATTCGCATGAAAATGTTGGGCAACCGTGGTCAAAATCTCATTGGTCAAACGCAAGGCTTTCGTTGAATTGGTCAGCAAATCGGTTTCATTTTTCCAGCGTTCTGTCACGGCTGCCAAGGCTTCAAAAGCCAGTTTGCCATCATCTGTCCAATAGGGATTGGCTTGAATGGGATTAAACGTGAATTGTTCAGCTTTACTTGTTTGACTGCGATGGCGAATTAACGTGTAAATCAACAAACTGTTTGCCGATAAAATCCCCACGGCTTGATAAAACCAATGATGTTCCCACAGCCAATAACCGCCCAGCCCGATAAAACCTAAAAAGGGCAACAGGAAAATCACCCCCATAATGAAAAGAAATCGCACTGACATTTTAAATATCCTTCTTTTCAAGAAATTGGCGGGCATGAACAAACGCATCATTATAAATTTTTTTTAATTCTTCCTGCGTTGGCAACGCACCCCGTTTAACGCCATTTAAATACACGCAAAACGCTTGCCCTAATGCGTAAGTCATTGCCCCAGAATATAAACCTGCCACTGCCCAGCCATAAACAGGAATAATTTTAAGCAATTCGCGCCCCAACATTCCCACCACAAAGCCTGTCCCCATTAGCGTGGTAAATTCGGTAAAAAGCCGCTTTTCGAGTTTCAAACCATAAATCGAGGCAATGCTATGAAATAACTTACCCTGCACACTCAAAACCAGCGGCAAACCGACCAAAGGAATTGCCCCCGCGCCCATATTTAGCAAGGCGTAGCCAATGATATGCGAATGGGCTTCCTTCGCATGAAAATCTAATAATTCGTTATGCTGTTCACTGGCACGCAACAAACCGATAACACTGCTTGGCAACGCTGTTTCAATCACATCCCACAACACATCCAGCCCATAATTGACCACCGCAAAACCATCGTCGGGCAAGGTAAAATCAACAGGCACAAAATGCACAGGCAGCCCTTTAAACCAATCGCGTTGATGCAATAACGCTTGTGCTAACTCGTGTGGAACAGTCGAAGGAAACGGCGTTTCTCGATACGGATACGGCTCGATATGTTGCTGTGTGTGGCTGGCATAACCGTCATGCAACGTGGTTTGCAACACAATAATCTGCCAATCCGAATGTTGTTTGTGAATGCTTAAAACAGTTTCGACAATTTCCTGCTGATTCATATCCAATGCAGACATAACCACCATCAACAAATGCGCTTGATTAGCACACCACGCCAAATCCTCTTTCGGATCGTAAGCTATTTCGCCCAAACCGCGTGTATCTAAAAAACGAATAATCGGATGACTGGCAGAAGGAAAATCATAAAATTGTGACCGCTTAGTGCAAGCTTGAAAACCATTGCCAATCTCTGCGGCAGTGTTACCCGTTAACGCCCGAATTAACGACGATTTACCCGCTTGCGTTTTACCCAACAACCAAAAAACAGGCGTAGGTAATTTTTGTTTAATCTCCTCAATCTTAGTGTCAACACCGCTCGCCTTGGGACTAAAAATCGCATCACTTAAATTTTTAAATGACCATTTACCTATAATATTCATGGTTTTCCTGTGTTTTAAAGCCACTGTCATTAATTTAAGGATTTTTCCGTTCGCCCTGAGCATGTCGAAGGGTGAGTGAATTTGTGAATCACAGTGCAATAGCGCAACTTATCGCGTTCTGTCTCGCGCTTTATCGTACACAGTATTATTTTCCCGCTTACCGACCGCAATAACAAAAACGATTATCTCTTGGTCATCAACCTCATAAACAAGCCGATAACCTGCCGAACGAAGTTTGATTTTATAGACGCAATCAAAGCCAGCTAAGCGGTTTGCTGGACTATGTGGATTTTCCAAACACTTCTCTAGCTTGCATTTAAACTGGGATTTAATACTGTTATCCAGTTTATCCCATTCCTTTTTCGCACTAGGCAGGAATTTTAACTTATAAGTCATCAAGCGAAACGTCGATTGCCAAGTGTTTTTCGGCTTGTCGTTCTTTAACAATTTTGCCTAACTCATAATCCTCTAATTTTTCCATGAGTTGCTCATACACATGGGCAGGAACAAGATAAGCAGTGGGTAAATTATGGTTAAGAATAGCAATCGCCTCGCCTTGTGCTTGATTAAGTAAAGCGGTAGGGTTTCTCTTTAATTCTGAAATACTCGCGCTGAACGGAGCTAATATGAGTTGCATGGTCTCGCCTAAGTGCTAAATAAAGAGCTTATATTAGCCCTTTATCTGCAATAGACAAAATTGTTTAACTTGGCTTTCCATTTACCCACAACTCATATTCGCTTATATCAATATCTTCATTCCAGCTAACCGCATAACCCCCTATTTCTATTTGCACATTTTTGAAAAAAGCACGATTTTTTAAGGGCGCGAACATTTCTTTTTTTAATAACGGTTTAACATTATATCGACGATATTCATGATTAGAAAATTCAATCATTAACAAATAATCATCAAGCGGTTGTACAGAAATTATTTTAGGCGGATTCATAATAATTATTCCAAAGGAGGGAGTTTATGAAACTGTTGTGTTGTCCACATTTCTAATAATTCATCTTGATAGCGTGTTGCCCATTCAATAACTAATTTTTTGCTCGGTTTGGCAAATCACCTTCTATCATTTCTAATGTTTTTATATTGAAAAGCGCGTTATATTCGCCATAGACTACATGAAAGTGAGGCGGAGAATGGTCACTGAAAAATAATTTAATAATTATTCCGTAAAATTTTGCTATAACTGGCATTTTATTATTCCGCTATTATTCATCATATTTTAGTTTATAGCATGGGTT
>NQJH01000266.1 GCA_002256685.1 Methylococcaceae bacterium NSP1-2
CTTCGACTTCCTCGTCTTCTTCATCCTCTTCGACTTCCTCAGATTCCTCGCTATACTCCTCAGAAGAGGATTCGCTATATTCCTCTGAAGATTCAGAAGATTCTGAGCTTTCCATTTGCCAAGATTCCATCATTGTATAAATAGAGCTGCTTTCATATTCTGATAAGCCATCTATGCTAACGACGCTTTCAATATCAAGCATGATTTTCGCCAGCATTTCACTGGAAAAATATTCGCCTAATAACGTGACCGATTCTTCAATCAGCGTGATATTGGTTATATCTCTCACCGCATAGCGCAATATTCTTTCCGCGCTCATTTCTACGCCCAACTTTTCAATCGTCGAAGCCATATAAACAGCAATCGCATCGTACTCTTCGTCGCTCAAATCACCATCTTGACCTGCGGCGTAAAGAAACAGCAACGCAATACGGTATTCCAAGGAATAATCACCCATTGCATCCAACATAAGTTGGTAATCGTCTTCGCTCATGTTCGCTAGTTCGGATTCGTAATCACCCACTACCGATTCATCGCTGTCATCCCAATATTGTTGGTTATTAAATTCGGTGTTATTCAGTTGTTTGATAATCCATGAATCGCCATCATTAAATTTAGGATTCACCAGATAATCGTAAGGAATATAACAATAGCCTTTATCACCCCAGCCTTCGCCCCATGAATTACGCACAATAAAGACTTCATCTTTATCCGAATAACCCACGGCTAACATCGCATGACCACCGTGTGATGCGCGTCCTGCTTCAGTATCAGAAGGCATCGGTACGACCCCTTTTTTACGTTGTTTATCAAACGATTTGTATAAATTAATGCCGAAAATAATCGGATAACCTTCCGCTAAACAGTTTTTCCACGCAGACAAATCAGTTGGCACTAATGCCATATCTTCGACTAAAAACTCAGCCGCTTCAGCGTAATTTTCTTGATAAGGTTCATCATTCACTAGATTAGTATCAAACGGGTAGTTTGCTTCCGCACACGCACCCCATTTTTTCAAGCCTTCAATAGCGTGTTGAATATAACAGCCACTATCTTCTATTTTTCCGCCTTCTTCTGTACCTTCATAGCGACCCATACGCACCTGCAACTGCATTAGCAACACAACTACTGGTTTGTCCTTGATCTTCAACAGCCGTTAAGTGTTTTCTTAAATCAACTTTGGGCGGTAATTCAGATTCTTTGTAGCGGTTTTCACTGTATTTTTTTGTATCTGCGTTGGGTTTTGCAGATTTATAACCTTTAACACTACGTTGACTGCCATCAGCGCGTTCGAATGTAAAATCACTCATAAATTAATAGCCTAAAAGATAAAGGGTGAAGAGAAAATAATAAGCTTAAAAAGCGCGTGAACAATAGAACAAAGGCGGGGTAAGCGCAAACTGTTTTACTGGTTTCCGCGCTTTCTATTTGAAAATGCCATCAAAGTCATCACTTGTTTATGGCTTTGATGGTTGAATGGATAATGTAGTGATTCGAAGGTGGGTTAATTTAATCCCACAATTGATACGACTTCTGCATAATAATGAGCGTTAGCCCTGTTACTGCGGTAATTGCTTGCAGGGCTTTTGTGCATTGCTCTTTATCATCGCCCAGCGCGTCAATAATCAGTTTAATGAGTTCTTTGTTGATTAAACTCATAGACCCTGCCATAAATTCAATCGGTAGCTGTATGCTCACATGCACATCACCCACATGACGCATATCCTTAGCAAACTCCGCATTAATATCGCGCGTAAACAAGCTAGTTAGCCATGCTAAGTGGGTTGCCTTTAGCTTATCCAACTGCTCCATACGGCTTTCTAAAAATAGACTTGTATTAGGTATCATAATCAAGCGTAGATAAAACGTATCTGTTACTTTTTCTAACTGCGGTACGAGGATGGGAGCTATTTCTTTCAAGCAGGCTTCAAGTTCAGGTGTTAAACCAGAAAGCGATTTACTATTTCCGATTAGCGCATCGAAATCGTATGACATTTACTCGTCCTTATAGGTAGGTATGGATTTAAAAGGTGCGAACTCTATCATTTACCAAAATAGAGGTAAAGCAGCGGCTGCGTATTCGGCGTAAATGCGCGTGTTTTTTTTTAACCTCATACTTACCCGGCTACCCTGCCATTTTAATGGCTCAAGCGTTATAATACCCACCTAGTCACTCATTCATTTTCTAAACGGTTATCACGATGAAAAAAACAAAAGTTCTCTTTGTGTGCATGGGTAATATTTGCAGATCACCAACGGCAGAAGGCGTGTTTGCTAAGCTTATTGAAGAAAAAAATGTCGCTCATCAATTTGATATTGATTCAGCAGGCACTCATGCCTATCACATTGGTGAACAGCCTGATTTACGCTCGCAAAAAGCCGCCGCTGAACGGAATGTTAAATTGAGTCACTTACGCGCTCGAAAAGTAGTGATGGGTGATTTTGAAGACTTCGATTTTCTACTGGCAATGGACGATGAAAATTATGCCACGCTAATCAATGCTTGCCCTGCCCCACACAAACATAAAGTGCAGTATTTTCTCGATTACGCGCCACAGTTAAATGTGCGTGAAGTACCCGATCCTTATTATGGCGGCGAATACGGTTTTGAACGGGTATTGGATATGATAGAAGCCGCCTCAGAGGGTTTTTTAACCGCCTTACAATCAGCACAACACAGGAGTTAAGCGCATGGCAATCATAACAAACACCGTTAGTTATATGGATGGCGATGTGGTATTAGAAGCCTTTTTTGCCTTTGATGATGCTATTACAGAACGTCGCCCCGCTGTTTTAATTAGTCACATGTGGAATGGGCGTGGTGACTTTGTTGCCGAAAAAGCAAAAAAACTCGCTGAATTGGGTTATTTTGGTTTCGCGTTAGATATGTACGGCAAAGGGATTGTTGGCACTAGCCCCGAAGAAAGCATGGCATTAATGCAGCCATTTATGGATGACAGAGTCATGCTACAACAACGCATTCAAGCCGCATTACGCGCTGTTAAATTACTGCCTTGGGTGGATGACAGTAAAATCGCCGCGATTGGTTTTTGTTTTGGCGGTTTATGTGTGCTGGATTTAGCCAGAACAGGCGTGGACATTAAAGGCGTAGTTAGTTTTCATGGCTTACTCAATGCCCCTGATAACACGCAGGGTAACCCCATTAAAGCCAAAATATTAGCCCTGCACGGTTATGATGATCCTATGACATTACCCGCACAAACAATTGAATTTCAAAATGAAATGACAAATGCAGGGGCAGATTGGCAATTACACAATTACGGTCACACCGTACACGCTTTTACCAATCCAGTGGCTAATTTCCCTGATTCGGGAATGATTTATAATGCCACTGCCGATAGACGCTCTTGGCTTGCCATGCAAAACTTTCTAACAGAAATCTTCGCCTAACTTTAACCACTCAACACCTGTTATAATTACCCACTTGTTTATGTTGTGTTAGCACGTTAAACGCGCGCGCATCGCATCAGAAATCCTGCTGATAGCACTTAAATCAGCACACTGTATACCTAGGGAATCATGTCAAACTTCGCCAAAGAAATCATCCCCGTTAATCTCGAAGACGAGATGAAACAATCTTACCTCGACTACGCCATGAGCGTTATTGTCGGTCGTGCCTTACCTGATGTTCGTGATGGTCTGAAACCTGTACATCGCCGTGTGTTATATGCCATGAGTGAATTGGGTAATGACTGGAACAAGTCTTATAAAAAGTCCGCTCGCGTCGTCGGGGATGTCATTGGTAAATACCATCCACACGGTGACACCGCTGTCTATGACACGATGGTGCGTATGGCACAACCATTTTCTATGCGTTATATGCTCATAGATGGACAAGGCAATTTTGGTTCAGTCGATGGCGATTCACCTGCGGCAATGCGTTATACCGAAGTGCGCATGGCAAAAATCGCCCATGAATTACTGGCAGATTTAGATAAAGAAACCGTTAATTTTATTCCCAACTATGACGAATCTGAATCTGAGCCTAGCGTATTACCGACCCGTATACCCACGTTATTAATCGTATACCCACGCTACTCATCAACGGTTCATCGGGTATTGCAGTCGGCATGGCAACTAACATACCGCCGCATAATTTAACCGAAGTCGTCAGTGCGTGTCTGGCAATGATAGACGAGCCAGACATCGATATTCTTGAATTAATGACCTACATTCCCGGTCCTGATTTTCCAACGGCTGGTTTCATTAATGGTGCGGCGGGTATTTATAACGCCTACACCACAGGACGTGGCAAAATCTATTTACGCGCCCGTTGTCATTTTGAAGAGTTTGGCGACGGCGGTCGGCAAGCCATTATCACCACCGAATTACCTTATCAAGTCAACAAAGCACGTTTGTTGGAAAAAATCGCTGAGTTGGTGAAAGAAGGCAAACTCGAAGGCATTTCAGGCTTGCGTGATGAATCCGATAAAGACGGAATGCGCATGGTGATTGAACTGAAACGCGGCGAAACGCCCGAAGTCGTATTGAATAATCTTTACAAACAAACTCAATTCCAAACCGTATTTGGTCTTAATATGGTGGCATTGCTAGACGGTCGCCCGTACTGCATGAATCTTCATGAAATTATCAGTGCCTTTATCAATCATCGCCGTGAAATCGTTACGCGCCGCACCATTTACTTATTGCGCAAAGCACGCGAACGCGCCCATATTTTAGAAGGCTTAGCGGTCGCGTTAGCCAACATCAACGCTATGATTGACCTGATTAAAACCTCAGGCAATCCAGCCGAAGCTAAAGCCGCTTTATTAGCCAAAACGTGGGCAGCAGGTTTAGTTGCCGAATTACTGAAACAGGCTGATTCTGCTCGCTCCAGACCTGATGATTTATCGTTAGAGTTCGGCATGGTCGAAGGTGTGTACCGCCTAACCGAAACCCAAGCTCAAGCCATTTTAG
>NQJH01000267.1 GCA_002256685.1 Methylococcaceae bacterium NSP1-2
GCGGCACAACGCGAGTCAGGCGGTTGGTTTGATAAATTCACCGATGAGCAAATTTTGGCGGCGCAAAAAATGTTGTCGCAATTTGAAGGGATTTTTTGTGAGCCCGCGTCGGCGACTTCGTTAGCAGGTGCGTTGCATGATATAGCCTCAGGTAAAATTCCAGAAGGTAGTAAGATTGTTTGTACGCTAACAGGAATGGGTTTGAAAGACCCTGATACCGCGATTACGCAATGTGCGGCGGCTTCGCCTGTGACGATTGATGCCAGTTTGGATGCGGTGAAGCGAGCGATTTTGGACAGCTTGTAATAGCTGATATTTTCTTCCATTAGTGACACTGCTACACTAAAAAAATTGGCAGTCCTATTACCGTAAAGACGTTGTAATGCAACGTCTCTACAGCGACTACCAAAAAATATTACTGCTATGTCTCAATTTAATATCAATTTACACGAAGCTGTCTACTCACTATCGAACGCGCTTGATTTAGTAGGGGTTACGCATATTCATCACGGTAAACGTGTTGCCTATATAGCGGCTGAATGCGGAAAACAACTCGGTTGGAAAGATCAGTATTTGGCTAGATTTCTTGGCACACTGCTTGAATTATCGGAAGAAACCTGTGAAATGCTGGAATTAGCAGGCTTATTACATGATATTGGCAAGCTACGCGTTCCCGATGAGTTATTAGAGAAACCGGGTAAGTTGACCGAAGAGGAATATGCCATTGTACAAAGGCATAGTTTTGATACTTACGATATTTTAAAAAATATCAATGGCTTGGAAAAAATTACTGAATGGGCTGCGCAACATCATGAACGACTGGATGGTAAAGGTTATCCGTTTCAAGTGAGAAATGGCACAATATCGCTGGAAGCCAGAATTGTCGCCGTTGCTGATGTGTTTCAAGCATTAGCGCAAAATCGCCCTTATCGCAAAGCTCTCGATGTCTATGCCATTATGGGCATATTGAATCAGCAAGTAGTCAGCGGACAATTAGATGTAACGATTGTGTTGTGTGTTGAAAATAATTTACACGCTTGTTTGCGAGCCGCCTATTGTCAGTAACACCGAATAGTTGAGTGTGGCGTTATAATGCAAATTCTTATTTCAATCACTCAACACAAATCGCATGATTAAAATTATTCACCTAACGTTTGTTCTGCTCGCCTTTTCCAGTTTTATCGGTAGAGTTCTGTTACCCCTAACACACCCTAACCTGCTTAATCAAAAAGCGTTTAAAATCGCCCCTCACGTTATTGATACGCTGTTACTACTCAGCGGTATTACCTTGGTTTTTCAAGGTTCATGGTTGTCTGGCGAATACGGTTGGCTGATTGCCAAAATCATTGCGTTACTGGGTTATATCGGTTTGGGGGGTGTGCTGGTTATGCGTAGTGAAGGCACAACGCGCTGGCTGGCATTTGCAGGGGCTATCGGCTTGTTTATCTATATCGGTATAGTCGCGGTCACTAAAAATCCGTGGTTCTTTTTATAGACTGATGAGTAAAACAGCTTTAGCTGTTTTATATGTCCAATAGCTGACGCTATTGGACTCCTATAAAAAAACCGCCACTTGACTGATTTGTTGTTCCAACCAGCGCAACACGTCTTTAGCGTTATTTATTTGTAGCTCATTGATTGGCAGCGGTTGATTATCGGTTAATACTGCCCAACGTGCTAACTGGGCTTTTAACTGTATTTCTGTACTGGCAGTAAAATGATAACGTTGTGTTAGTTGTTCAAACAATGGAATTCGGGGTGTAACCAGCAACTCTGCTAAGGTGCTAATTTGTTTAATAAATGCGTCGATAGTGGTCAGATGGGCGGCAATTAATACGCTCACTTGTTTGGCTTGAATATTGATGGCGGGAGACAGTTGATTGTCGGAAATCACTTTTAGACACTGACTTAATTCACTCGACGTAAAGCGTATCGCCGTTTCATAAAACGCTGAGGCTTCCATATCGCATAAATCCGCATGATTGTAATTAAGTTGCGGTTTTGAACTGGTTTGAATCGCGCTAGAAGGACAAAGAGCTTTGGCTATTAACGGCGGATAGTAGTTTTTATGACTATCAACATCGGTAATTTTATTCACTAAATATAAACCGCCGATAGGGTAATCTTGGTGTCCTGCAATACCGATATTAATTAATACTGGATTTTCGACGCTTTTAAATAACGCTTGCGTGTAAGCCACGCCCGCCGCCATTGCAGATTTACCGAGTCCTGTCACGGTCAAACACATTTCATCCTGCACATAAACCGCGAACGGTTGAATGTTCACGGCTTTTTTTAAGTTGAAATACTCAACTAACGGCTTGGCTTCACAAGGTAACGCGAGGTAGATAAATATTTTGTAACTATTTTGCGGCTTCATTGAGTTTTAAGGTTGTTGTTAAGAGCGGTAGATAGGCTGATTTTAGTTAAGCGCACAAGCAAAAACTGTAATAAGATAGCCATAGTTTTTATATTAAGCATAGAAGGAGTTTGCCATGCGCCGTTTTATTCTACTACTGAGTATCCTCGTTGCCTTTCCAGCATTTGCTGCCGAGGATGATACGCCACCACCGCCACAGGTTGAAGCTGCACCAGACCAACCTGATATACCCGCTTCAGCAAAAAGTGGTGAAACCCTAGAACCCGACATTACCATTACGCGTAAAGGTAAAAAGACCATACAAGAATACCGCAGAGGCGGCAAACTCTATATGATTAAAGTCGTACCCGACATAGGACCGCCTTATTACTTTATTGATACCGATGGTGACGGATCACTAGAAACTCGCCGTGGTGATCGCAACCTCGATAGTGGTGTCAATATGTGGAAAATCATCGAATGGGAGTAGCCGAACGGTGTCCGTTTATACTCGAATAACCCGCTCGCAACTCGACTTTTTTTTTGATCACTACAGCCTCGGTACAGTCATTGGTTTTGAGGGGATAACCAACGGCATCGATAATACGAATTATTTCGTTGAAACCACACAGGGTAGTTTCGTTTTAACGCTGTTTGAAACACTGAACATTGATGAGTTGTCGCATTTTATCAAGCTGCTGACCTATCTAACAAACTATCATATTCCGTGTCCTAGCCCACAACTCGATAAGCAAGCAAAAACACTGCGCCTGCTAAATGACAAACCAGCCGCTGTCTTCAAACGCTTATCGGGTGTCGCAATAGAACGCCCTACCCTATTACAGTGTTCACAAATCGGCTTCCACTTAGCCGAGCTGCATGATTGCACTCACGATTATGACTTTCTGATAACCAGCAATGTATTAAATGAATGTACCACACTATTTCATCGAATTAACCCCAAGCTAACCGACATAGATCGCGCCTTAATTAACGATGAATTACAATTCCAAACGCGACACTACCCCGATAATTTACCCAGTGGCGTGATACACGCTGACTTATTTAAGGATAATGTGTTGTTTTGTGATGATAAGTTCAGCGGCATACTGGATTTTTATAGTGCGTACTGTGGACCATTATTGCTTGATATTGCCATCACGGCTAATGATTGGTGCTGTGATGACGGGATTATCAATACTGAAAAAATGACGGTGTTGTTAGCGGCTTATGAAACCTTAAGACCGCTACAATCAGAAGAAAAACAACATTGGCAAACCTTACTTAGAATCGCCGCTTTGCGTTTTTGGCTCTCTCGATTAGAGCATCAACTCTATCCGCGTGAAGGTGAAATCATCCAACAAAAAGACCCGTTGTTTTTTCGGAAATTACTGGAACAACACCGATTTTGACGGCTTTTGTTGACAAAAATAGCCTATATCGGTATAGTTCGCGCTCACTTTGCTGTCACAAGCAACTCATGCCGAGGTGGTGGAATGGTAGACACGCTAGCTTCAGGTGCTAGTGGGCGCAAGCCCGTGAAGGTTCAAGTCCTTTTCTCGGTACCATAATTAGAAGAAACAGCGTGATGCAACAAAATACATAAACCCGCAAGTCATAAGGCTTAGCGGGTTTTTTATTGCCCAACGAAAATTACCCTGAATGTGCTATAGCTAACCGTGGATAAAATGATTACAAAACCGTTCGCACTGAGCTGTGAGCCTGTCGAACAGTCGAAGTGTGAATGTGGTTCGACAAGCTCACCACGAACGGTATCATTTTATTGTGCGTTAACTCTAGTCTAGCCCGTGAACACTTCATCTAAGCCTACCTATTATGATAACCATTGAAACCCTGAGAAATAACGCCGCTAAGTTTGCCAAAGAATTTGTAGATTCCACTTATGAAATGGGCGACGCACAGGATTTTATGCGCGGTTTATGTGCTATTTTCGGGCTGAATCATCGCCGCTTTGTTTCGTTTGAAAAACGGGTTAAAAAACTTGGCGGTAAACAAGGGCGTATTGATGGTTTTATTCCCAGTTTATTGCTGGTTGAAATGAAATCAGCGGGTAAAGATTTAGATAAAGCTTAATTGTTATTGTAAGGTTAAATTTACCTGGTCTAAAAGATCCTTGATTTCATCTGCAAGATTTTTATTTTCTCTCTTCACAACATC
>NQJH01000055.1 GCA_002256685.1 Methylococcaceae bacterium NSP1-2
ATTATTAGGTGCTAAGGCTAAGGCTTTAAATACTAAATCAGCGGATTTACCTGACACTTGTTCATCATTGGCAAACGATAACGCCTCTGCATAAGCCAGCATTACGTCGGGTTTATCACCTAATAGTTTATAGGCGTGGGCAAAGGCATCGGCAGATTTAGCGTATTGTTGTTGGTATTTATACGATTTACCCAACATCAGCCAACCTTCGGCATTGTTGGGATCAGCTTGCATTTTTTTCGCCAACCCATCGACCATTTTATTAATGGCTTCTTGATTAGGCATGGCAGGTTCATTGCTTGCCAACATCTCAGATGTTGGCTCAATCGCGTTGAATGTGCCTAACTGCCAATATAGGGTAACGGCTAATACGGGAAGCATGACCATCAGTACAACAGCCATCCACCGACCTTGTGAAGAAGCGTTCACTTGCGTTTGTAGGTCGAGATCATCACTTAACGCCTGCTCCAGTTCAGCGCGTTGCTCATCATATTGGGCTGGGCTTAAGGCATTCGACTGTAATTGTTCGGTTAATTCAGCTAAACGATGTTTTGCAATGGCAATATTGCGCTCATCGATAGCGGCAGGGGCAATGGAGCGTTGTCGCCACAGCGGCGGCAAAATAAATAACAATGCCAGCAATACTAAACAACCAGCAATCAGCAAAAATAATAGTGTCAAGATAAATTCTCCGTGTCCTTATCAGTCAATAAACGACGGACAGCCGCCAATTTTTCCACATCCTCGACCTTAGCAGATGGAATGGTTTTTTTGCGGCGAACAAATAAAAACACAGTCAGTAAACCGACCACTAAAAACGCTACAGGGCCTAACCAAAGCAAGCCAGTTTTTGCTTTAAAGGGCGGTTTATATAATACAAAATCGCCATAGCGTTCAGTCATAAACTGCAATATCTCATCCTTGCTTTTGCCTTGTTGGAGCATTTCATACACTTGTCTACGCAAATCGGCAGCCAGTTCAGCATTAGAATCACCAATGGTTTGGTTTTGACACACTAAACAGCGCAGTTCTGAAACCAGCGTGTTATAAGCCGCTTGCTGTTCGGGGTTGGTGAGTTGATAAGTATCAACTGCACTTGCCAACGGAGACAGCAACAGTAAAAAAACAATTAGCAACGGTTTCATAGCGTTTCTGCTTGCAATGTGGCAATGAGAGGAAGAAAAATGTTCTGTACATCATCAGCGGTTACGGGTCCCGTGTGTTTGTAACGAATCACCCCTTTTTTATCGATAACAAAGGTTTCAGGAACACCATACACGCCCCAATCAATACCGATGCGCCCGTCCTGATCCATGATACTGACCGTGTAGGGATTGCCTAAGGTATCTAACCAATTTTTTGCAGCAGCTGGATCATCTTTATAATTTAAACCGACAATCACAGCGGTTTGTTGTTTAGCTAACTGGTTAAGTATGGGATGTTCAGAACGACACGAAACACACCATGAAGCCCACACATTAAACAACCACACTTGACCTTTTAAATCGGTAGTGGACAGCTTTTCAATCGGCGCAGTCAGTTTAGGCGCGGAAAATAGCGGTGCAGGTTTGTTAATAAATGGGGATGGAATATCATGTGGATTTAGTCTTAAACCCAGTGCGAGAAACACCGCCAGTACGATAAATAAAACTAAAGGTATGATGAATTTAAGCATATTTAAATGGTAGAAACGTTGCATTGCAACGTCTAACGAATAGGTTATTGAAAAAAAGCATCCTCATCGTTATCGCCTTCTGGCAATAACGACTCACCTGCAATGCGCTTTTCTTCCATCACCCATTCGCCTAAATCAATCAAGCGACAGCGTTCACTACAGAAAGGCTTAAACAGCTGTTCAGCCGTCCAAGGCACCGCACGCTGACAAGTGGGGCATTTTACTATGAGTGGGGATGACATCAGAATAAACAGCAGCTTAGCGTAAAAGGAATATTATCAGTGCTTTGTACAGGGCGGGCATCACCGACCGAGGGATTCATAAATCTAACGGAGCAACGGTGCTTGCCACCACTGATTTCTGCGAAACAATGAATGGATTTATCAACACTCACTCTGAGCATTTGGTAAGACTGATCTTTATCGAGTGCAATTTGAAAAAATCCCGCTTGGGCAACTTCTTGACTGCATGAGTGACTGTTACTGGTGCGTATAAAGTTAAGA
The DNA here is from genome assembly GCA_002256685.1 of Methylococcaceae bacterium NSP1-2. Taxonomy (GTDB): domain Bacteria; phylum Pseudomonadota; class Gammaproteobacteria; order Methylococcales; family Methylomonadaceae; genus UBA4132. The sequence continues at coordinate 2,179 of NQJH01000055.1, forward strand.
ATCGAATAAATGGCGATACGAATATCATCAAATGGACTACTCCATTGTTGAAGATTTTTTAGGCGTATTGCCTCATCTTGCTCTAACCAATAATGGTATTCAGGCAAATCAAAAGAACAGGTTCCACCAGGAATCGCGCTTCGTTGGGCAACGCTCTGAAATAAGTCACTTTGCATCACATGCGTGCCTATTTTTCCTTTGACTGCATGAAGTTTTTTACTCATTTGTTCAAGTTCGAGCAGAATATCCACATTTTGATTATCAGCCATTTTACTCAAAATTTTTGCATCACGATCCAGTTCTTTCATCACCTCTGATTTCAAATCGTTACGTTTAAAGATCATGATAATATCCAGCAGCACATTCAATGCGGCTCGTTTATCCGCCGCTGTCGCACCTGCTGAAAAATGAACAAATTGTTGAAATAGCTGTTCTAGCCTTATGAAAACACGAATTCGTTCATTGAGTGGAAATTCATAAGTAATGGTGGTGTTCACAGACGTATTTATCCTAGTAAGTGCTTAATGAAAGATATAAATTGTGCAATTTTTCAACTTGTTGCGCAAGTTCGGTCGTGTTTTTAGCGTTATCAATAACATCATCGGCGTGTGCTATTCTAAAGGCGCGTGACACTTGAATATCAATAATAGACTGTACACGTGCTACAGATAGATGATCGCGTTCAACAACTCGTTCAATTTGAGTTTCTACAGGGCAGTCAACCACTAATACTCTATTCACAAAATCAGCCTTATCCGTTTCAAATAATAACGGAATACTGAGAATGCAATAAGGTGTGTTAAGTAATGCCAGTTGTGCTTGTATAGTTTGATAAACCAAAGGATGAATAATATCTTCCAGTTTTTGTTTTTGCGCAGGATCGCTAAAAACCAGCTCACGAATAGTATTTCTATTGAGCGAACCATCGGCATTTAAACTCGCCACACCGAATGTTTGTTCAATTAATTTAAGTGCAGGTTGCCCAACAGTAACCAGTTGATGCGCAATGTCATCTGCATCAATGACAGGCACATTAAATTGAGTAAAAAGTCCAGCAACCGTGCTTTTACCACAACCGATACCGCCAGTGAGTCCTATTTTTAGCACAAGCTTACAAACCTACCGATGTTAAATACAGGCGATTAATATCATTGCCCCATAACAAAGCTATCCAGCCCGCTGCCGCTAAATAAGGACCAAAAGGAATGGGAATAGTATGATCACGTTTTGCAATAACGATCATGCTGATACCGATAACTGCACCGACTAATGACGATAATAAAATAATCAGCGGTAATGTTTGCCAACCTAGCCACGCACCGAATAATGCCAGCAATTTAAAATCACCATAACCCATGCCTTCTTTGCCTGTCGCGAGTTTAAAGCCTTGATAAACTAACCAAAGCACCAGATAACCCGCAACCGCACCGATAATACTCGCGTCAGTATTGGTATATACATCAAACAAGCTCAATAATAGCCCCAACCAAAGCAGTGGCAGAGTGATGGAATCAGGCAATAATTGGTGATCGATGTCGATAAAACTCAGTGCAATTAAACACCACGTCAGCAGTAACGCAAATCCCACTTGGGGCGTATAACCAAAATGCAATGCAACCAGCACAGACGTTATCGCTGTGAAGGCTTCTATTAGCGGATAACGTAAGCTAATCGGGTTTTTACAATTTGCACATCGCCCTTTTAAAAAAATATAACTAATAACAGGAATATTTTGATAAGGCTGAATGGGTGATTGACAGTTTGGACAACGGGATAACGGTAACGACAGATTAAAAGGCTCACCTTCCTCTTCGGCATCCATTTGCAAATACTCAATACAGTCTTTACGCCAACTGCGTTGTAACATAATCGGTAGCCGATAAATCACCACATTGAGAAAACTACCGACTAGCAGACCAATAATACCGACTAAGCCAGCAAATAAATAAGGTGAAGTTGAGAGTAGAGCTGTCATTTAACCAACCGCCGCACCCAGTTTGAAGATAGGCAAATACATAGCCACAATCAAACCGCCGACTAAAATACCTAATATCACCATAATAATCGGTTCCATTAAGCTGCTGAGGTTATCGACCAGATTGTCCACTTCTTCATCATAAAAATCAGCTACTTTACTTAACATAGCATCCATAGACCCCGCTTCTTCACCAATAGCAATCATTTGTTGCACCATGTGTGGAAAAAGACCAACTTGCGCCATAGCGGCCTGCAATCGTTGCCCCATTGAAACTTCTTCACGAATTCTCATCACGGCTTCGGCATAAATAATGTTACCGCACGCCCCAGCAACTGATTCCAACGCTTCAACTAAAGGGACACCTGCGGCAGACATGGTTGACAAGGTTCTGGCAAACCGGGCAATAGCCGATTTGTTTAAAATGATGCCAACAATGGGCAACTTGAGCATCGTTCTGTCCAAAAAGTGATTAAATGCGGGGGATCGCTTTTTGAAATAATCGAACACTTTAACAGCAACGAAAATAATACCAATAACAATATACCAATTTGCCTGCATCCATTCAGACATGTGAATTACCATGAGTGTGAAAGCGGGTAAAGTAGCACCGAAACTGGCAAACAGCTCAGCAAATACCGGAACAACAAAAACCAGCAGAATAGTCGTTACCACAAAAGCCACAACCAGTACCGCAATAGGGTAAGTCAGTGCTTTTTTGATTTTTTTCTTCATGGACTCGGTTTTTTCTTTGTAGGTGGCAATTTTCCCCAACAAACCTTCTAATATCCCTGCTTTTTCACCTGCTTCAACCAAATTACAAAATAACTCATCAAAGTAGATGGGTCGTTTTCTCAGTGATTCAGCGAGGGTATCGCCCCCTTCAATATCGGTTTTTATGCCGAGTAATAACTCACGCATACTCAGGTTTTCATGACCTTTACCGACAATATCGAATGCTTGCACCAACGCTACACCCGCTTGCAACATGGTCGCTAGCTGTCTGGCAAAAATAGCAATATCACCTGGTGTAATGGCTTGAGATTTAGGACCGAATAACGAGTATTCCTTGGGTTTTTTTTTGATTTTGGTAACCCGATACCCCATTTTTCGTAATTCAGTTTTCGCCGCCATATCGTTTTTTGCGGCGATTTCTCCCTTGGCAGGTTTCTTGTTTTTATCAAGTCCTTGCCAAATAAAGTCTATTTGTTCAATTTGATCAGCCATGATTATTCCTTCGTTATGCGGTCAATTTCTTCTAAACTGGTCATGCCCATACGCACTTTGTTGAGTCCTGACCTCCGTAAATCATTAAAACCTTCGGCTAAAGAACACTCGGCTATTTCCATTGCATTCGCACCATTTAAAATTAGTTCACGCAGTTTTTCTGTCATTTTCATGACTTGATAAATACCGACTCGACCTTTATAGCCATTCGTACATTCGTCGCAACCGACAGGTCCGTATACATGTAGGTCTTTTAACTCTTCTTCGTTAAAACCTGCTTCCAAAAGAATTTTATCGGGGAAATTCATTAGTTTTTTACAATGAGTACAAAGCCTTCTACCTAAACGCTGCGCCATAATTAGATTGACCGCAGACACTACGTTAAAAGCGGGAATCCCCATTTGTAGCAGTCGGTTCAGCGTTTGCGGCGCGTCATTGGTGTGTAATGTCGATAACACTAAGTGACCCGTTTGGGCAGCTTTCACGGCAATCTCAGCGGTTTCTAAGTCACGAATCTCACCTACCATGATAATATCAGGATCTTGCCGTAAAAAAGCCCGCAAGGAAGTAGCAAATGTTAAACCCGCCTTAGGATTCATATTAACCTGATTAATACCATCTACGGTAATTTCCACAGGGTCTTCCGCCGTGGAAATATTAACATCCGTTTTATTAAGCAGGTTTAATCCCGTATAAAGCGTGACAGTTTTACCACTACCCGTTGGTCCTGTGACCAGTACCAACCCGTAAGGGCGGTTAATGGCTTCGAGGAAAAGTTCTTGCTGAATAGGTTCAAACCCCAGCTTTTCAATACCCAATTGTGCGTTAGTCGGATCTAAAATACGCAACACGACTTTTTCGCCAAACAACGTTGGGCAGGTATTGACTCGAAAATCAATGGCGCGGTTTTTAGATAAGATCATCTTAATACGACCATCCTGAGGAACTCGACGTTCAGCAATATCCATTTTCGACATGACTTTAATTCGAGAAACAATTCTATTAGATATGCCAGGCGGTGGACTCACAATAGTATGTAACATGCCATCTGTTCTAAAACGAATGCGAAACGTTTTTTCATAAGGCTCGAAATGTATATCCGATACGCCTTTTTTAATGGCTTCCAATAGTACTTTATTGACAAAACGCACAATCGGAGCTTCATCGACATCGGCATTAATATCAAGTTTAGTACCGTCGTCATCGTCCTTGATGACCAGATTATCCATATCCTCATCAAGCATATCGCTGATAGAGGCTTCCTCCGCTTCCAAAGCGACTTCAATATATTTAGCTAACTTATTTTCTTCAACCAGAATTACTTTTGGATTCAATAAGCTATGAAACTTAATATCGTCCAATGTCTGAGAGCTAGTTGGGTCAGAGACCGCGATAAACAACGATTTACCCCGCACCAGCAGCGGCAGGGCATTGTGTTGTCGTATCAGTTTTTCACTGATTCGAGCGGTAGGTAGCGTTCGGCAATCAATAGCATCCAGATCAAACAACGGCAAACCAAACTGCATGGATATTTTTTCTGCAACCGCTCTGCTGTCAATTAATTTATGCGCAGCAAGATAGGTTAGTGTCGGAACTTTATGTTTTTTCGCTTCTTGGTCATGAATTTTGGCATCACTTTCAGTCAGTAATTCACTCTGAATAAGAAAATTCACAATACCGCTAAGTTGAACATCTTTTGGGGCAGTAGCCATTTAATCGTACGTTGTCAGTAGTGAAAAATTATGAGTAAACGAGCGGAGATGCGCTAAGTCGCATTCCGCTATGCTAACTTATAAAGATTGGATTTTACTTTGTTGTTGTTCAAGGTTGTTAAGTATAGATTGTAAATCTGCCAGTTTCGCCTTTTCTTTCTCTATTACATCGAGCGGTGCTTTATCAATGAAAGTAGGATTGCTCAATTTACCTTCAATTCTGGGTAATTCCTTGCTAACTCTTTGAATTTCTTTATCCAGTCTGGCTAATTCCGCTTGCTTATCAATCAAACCCGCCATCGGAATCAAAATTTTCAGGTCGCCAACTAAGGCAATCGCTGATTCTGGACTTGCCTCGTCAGGATTTAACCAAGTGATAGATTCTAAACGAGCCAGTTTTTGTAAATAGCTACGATTGTTCGTTAAACACTGTTGGTCAACCGCTCCGCCATTCTGTAATAATACAGGCAATGGCTTACTAGGAGCAATATTCATTTCCCCACGAATACGACGGACGCCTAGAATAAACTGCATTAACCACTGGGTTTCAGTAATCGCGTCAGCATCGATTTGCGTTTCATCACAAACAGGATAGGCTTGCAACATAATGGTATCACCCTCAATCCCTGCTAAAGGCGCGACCCGTTGCCAAATTTCCTCGGTAATAAACGGCATAATCGGATGCGCTAAACGCAATATACTTTCTAACACGTTTAACAGCGTTTTGCGTGTACCACGTTGCAACGCTTCATCATCCGATTGCAACGAAATTTTTGCCAATTCCAAATACCAATCGCAGTATTCATTCCAAGTAAAATCATAAATTGCTTGTGCGGCTAAATCGAAACGGTAATTATCGATAGCATTACTGGTTGTTGCAGTCACTTGATGCAAACGAGACACTATCCAACGATCCACCTGCGTATAAGTACACGGTGCATCCGATAAACCACAATCCTGTTCTTCGGTATTCATTAACACATACCGCGCCGCGTTCCATAACTTATTACAGAAATTGCGATAACCCTCAGTACGCGCCAAATCAAAACGAATATCACGCCCTGTTGAAGCTAAAGACGCAAAGGTAAAACGTAGCGCGTCGGTACCGTAAGATTGAATGCCATCGGGAAAATCTTTGCGCGTGGCTTGCTCGATTTTTTTTGCCCCTTGCGGTTGCATCATGCCGCTGGTGCGTTTAGTCACCAAAGTTTCTAA
>NQJH01000268.1 GCA_002256685.1 Methylococcaceae bacterium NSP1-2
CCCACGTTACCGCGATTATGGTCACCCATGATGTCGATGAAGCTATTTTATTAGCTGATAGAGTGGTGATGATGACCAATGGTCCAATGGCTAAAATTGGCAAAATTGAAGAAATTAATTTACCTCGCCCAAGAACTCGCAAATCGTTGTTAGAGCATCCTGACTATTATCAATATCGCGAAAGTTTACTGACCTTTTTAGCAGAATGTGACAAAGCCCACTAAACGCCATCACTAGACCGGTCAGGTTTTTAAAACCTGACCGGTCTGTCCAAACGGTTGCTCCACTTGATTTAAGTGTTTTCTACTATCACTATCGGTTTTTATTTACTAAAAGCGTTAGAATAGTGCGTAACCACATAATCTTAGGAGTGACACACCATGAACAAAAATAAATTAATCAAAGCGTATAGCGAATTCATGCAGCATCTGCATGAAACGATGGAAGATACGCTACATACTTTTGCTGAAGCTCTGGAAATTTCTAAGGAAAAAACCCGTAAAACCAGCGACTTGACTGAGGCTGAATTGGATAAATTATCCAGTTACGTTCAGCGTGATATTGAACATGCGGCGGAGGGCTTAACCGATGAAGCCGATAATGAGTCGTTATCGGAATGGTTTAAATTTGATGTCGAGCTGATTGAAAAATTTACCCTCGATGCGTTTTTAAGTGTGGCAGATAAAACCCGTATTGAGTTGGAAAAAATTAAACAACTCGCTACTAAACATACTTATCACAGCGGCGACATCACTTTCCCCGGCACGTTTATTTGTGATGAATGCGGCAAAGAAATTGCCTTTAAAATTCCTAGCGAAATTCCAGAATGCCCAAAGTGTCACGCAACCACGTTTATTCGTATTTGATAAACAGTCCGCAAACTTTATAATTTAACTAATCTACTGAAAACACAGGATCGTAACATGCGCAGAGTCATATTCAACCAAAAAGGCGGGGTCGGAAAATCCACCATTACCTGTAATTTAGCCGCTATCAGTGCAGTTGAAGGCAAGCGCACGCTCGTGATTGATTTAGATATACAAGGCAATTCCACGCAATATCTGCTAGGTCAAAAAGTCACTGACAGCGACAAAACCATTGCCCATTTTTTCAAAGATTGCTTAAGTATTTCCTTGTTTGGTAGCAATAACAGCACCGGCTTAGAGAGCGTAATTCACGAAACCCCGTTTCCTAATTTGTATGTGATTCCTTCACATCCCGACCTCGAACCGTTACAAGGTCGCTTGGAATCGCGCTTTAAAATCTTTAAATTAAGAGAAGCACTGGAAAAACTAGAAGGTTTTGATTCTATTTATATCGACACACCGCCGATTTTAAATTTTTACAGTCAATCAGCACTGATTGCAGCGGATAGATGTTTAATTCCGTTTGATTGCGATACCTTTTCCAGAGAAGCGTTATACACGCTGATGCAAGCATTAACTGAAGTAAAAGCCGATCATAATCAAAAGCTTGAAATTGAAGGTATTATTGTTAATCAATTCCAACGGCAAGCTAATCTGCCGCGTTTATTAGTCGATCAATTAATTGCTGAAGGCTTGCCGGTGTTAAATGCGATGATTTCGCCGTCCATCAAAATCAGAGAATCACACAGCGAATCTAAGCCGCTCATTCATTATGTGCCTAATCATAAATTGACTATTGAATATTTAGCGTTACACGCCGAGATTCACGGCGGTTAATATCTTACCAAATGCGGCTAGTTCCCAAGCACCCCACCTAATTATAAACGGCGATTGATTAGCGTGTAACCCTTCAGAGCGACACGACTGTTAATTAGCGTTTGACGCATTTAGCGTTTCCAGATATTATTGAAAAGTTATGTTGAATAGATTACCTGAAATCATAGACCCTTTGCACTTAGCTGATAAACGCGGCGAATTGAAGGGACAAATCCCTATATCTAGCCTAGAACGAATAGCAGACTTACTGTTTGACGATTCGGGCTTCGTTACTGTGGATCTTTTTTTTGGTCGGGAAGGACGCTTGGCTAAAGTTGAAGGACGGATTAGTGCCGTTCTGCAATTGAAGTGTCAGAGTTGTTTACAAGCAGTCGAGTGGTCTGTCGATAGCACTGTCAGATTAGGTATTGTCAGCTCAATCGATCAAGCGAATCGATTGCCTGAGGACTATGATCCCTTGCTAGTTGAGCAAGACTCCATACCGCTTAGAAATCTGATTGAAGATGAGTTGTTACTGAGTTTACCCACCTATCCTAAACATCAACATAGTTGTTTTGTCTCGAATTCGGACAATAACAAAACCAATGCCCCAGCGCGTGACTCGCAGTCAGCGCGTGAAAACCCTTTTTCAATCTTAGCCAAGCTAAAAAATACTGGAGATTTATAATGGCCGTACAGAAAAGTAAAGTAACCCGTTCAAGACGTGGTCAACGTCGTTCACACGATGCCTTAACCGCAAAAGCATTATCTCAAGACCCTATTACAGGTGAAATCCATTTACGTCATCACATGACTCCAGATGGTTATTTCAAAGGTCGTCAAATCGTTGGTTTTGCAGTTGCAGAAGATTAATCGTCTGTTTCACGCTTAACAGCAGATTATGCCGAATCAGTTGTTCTGATTCGGCTTTTTTACAATAACGGTGGAGTCATTCGTTAACGTGAGTTTAACCATTTCGATTGATGCAATGGGCGGCGATCATGGCCCTAAAGTAACTATTCCTGCATCATTGGATTGTCTAAAAAACAATCCAGACTTAAAGCTAATTTTAGTCGGTGACGAAGCGGTGCTTAAGCCGTTGTTGGTGCAAGAGTTAGTTGATTATTCAGACAGACTGTCCATTCAACACGCGTCTCAGTGTGTAGAAATGCACGAATCGCCTGCAAAAGTACTGAAAAATAAAAAAGATTCTTCCATGCGCGTTGCTATTAACTTAGTGCGTGATGGCGTTGCTGATGCGTGCGTGAGCGCAGGTAATACTGGCGCATTAATGGCAACCGCTCGCTTTGTATTAAAAATGATTCCGGGCATTGATCGCCCTGCCATTATTTCTACGCTACCGTCTATTCATGGGCATACCCATGTATTAGATTTAGGTGCAAACGTGGATTGTACCGCCGAGCATTTGTTTCAATTTGCGGTGATGGGTAATGAGTTAGTCAAAGCCGTCGAAGGCATTGAGTCGCCAAGAGTCGGTTTATTAAATATTGGCGAAGAAGATATGAAAGGTAATGAGCAAGTCAAATCGGCGGCGAAATTACTAGGATTGTCGTCATTAAATTATATTGGTTATATTGAAGGTGACTCGTTAAATGCAGGGTCGGTAAAAGTTGATTTGATTGTTGCCGATGGTTTTGTCGGTAATGTCGCGCTTAAATCTATAGAAGGCGCGGCAAAAATGATAGGCTTTGCGTTAAAAGCAGCCTTTAGCAAAAACTATCTGACTAAACTAGTAGGCTTCCTAGCCTATCCCGTCCTTAAATCGTTTAAACAGCGCATTGATCCACGACTTTACAATGGCGCGAGTTTTTTAGGCTTACGCGGCTTGGTAATTAAAAGTCATGGTGGAGCCGATGTATTGGCGTTTAAAACCGCGATTCAACTGGCTGAGGTTGAAGTCAAAAAAGATGTGATTCGCAAAATAAGCGAACAAGTTGAAAAAACCTTAGCACTGAGAAACAACGCATGACTTATTATTCAAGAGTAATTGGCACTGGCGGGTATCTGCCCGAAAAAGTTCTCACCAATGAAGAGATTTCAAAAACTGTCGATACCTCGGATAGTTGGATTTATGAGCGCACGGGCATCAAAAGTCGGCACATTGCGGGGGCGGATGAAACTGCTTCTAGCATGGCAGAGATTGCTGCAAGACAAGCCATTGAAATGGCACAAATTGACCCCGAAACGATTGATTTAATTATTGTCGCGACTGGCACGCCCGACCGTGTTTATCCCAGCACAGGCTGTTTACTGCAAAAACGTTTGGGTGTTAAACATGCGGTTGCGTTTGATGTACAAGCGGCGTGTTCGGGTTCAATTTTTGGCTTAAGCATTGCCGATCAATACATTAAATCAGGGGCGGCTAAAACCGTGCTGGTAGTGGGTTCTGAAGTGTGTTCGCGCATTATCGATTGGACAGATAGAACCACTTGTATTTTATTTGGTGACGGTGCGGGCGCGATATTACTGACTGCCTCAGAGCAACAAGGCATTTTATCTACTCATATTCATTCTGATGGTGAGTATGAAGAATTGCTGTATTGCCCAACATCTACTGAGCAACAGGCAGGCTATATCAGTATGCGCGGCAATGAAGTCTTTAAGGTTGCCGTGAATACTCTAGGCAGAATTGTTGATGAAACCCTAGAAGCCAATGATTTGAATCAATCGCATGTTGATTGGTTAGTGCCACATCAAGCTAATAGTCGAATTATCGCGGCAACGGCAAAAAAATTAAAACTATCGATGGATCAGGTGATAATGACGTTGGAAGACCAAGGCAATACGTCATCCGCCTCCGTGTTGCTCGCTTTCAATGAAGGTGTGCGTGATGGTCGCATTCAGCGTGGACAGGTGGTATTACTTGAAGCATTTGGCGCAGGATTCACTTGGGGTTCTGCATTAATTAAATATTGAGGTAAAACGTCCGTTTTTCACCTCTGCCTATCACGATGATAT
>NQJH01000056.1 GCA_002256685.1 Methylococcaceae bacterium NSP1-2
GAATACCCACGGCTATAATCACGGTTTAGAAGTTAAAGGCATTATTGATGTGAGCGATAAACATCAACTGACTGTCGGTAGTGAATATCAACGTTATCGTTTGGATGATTGGTGGAATGCCGTTGGTACTAAAAGTAGGTTTGACTGGGGTAGACTGGAAACCCGTGCCTATTACGAAGATGTTCAACATTACATGAACTTTTTACCTGATAAAGGCGGCGATATGCCGATGAATACCCACGGCTATAATCACGGTTTAGAAGTTAAAGGCATTATTGATGTGAGCGATAAACATCAACTGACTGTCGGTAGTGAATATCAGCGTTATCGCTTGAATGACTGGTGGAATCCGATTGGCACCAATCCGATGATAATGATGCAAGGACCAGGTCCTTTTTGGAATATCAATAACGGTAAACGTGATAGATTGGATTTCTTTGCTGAAATGGAAAGCAACTGGAACAGCCAATGGTTGACACAATTCGGCGTTCGGGCTGGTCTCGTTGAAATGAATGCAGGTGATGTTCAGGATTATGGCAAGATAACACGCGAAGCAGCACTGGTTAATAATCAAGATAAAGCGCGTACTGATGCGATTGTTGATGTCACTGCATTAGCGCGTTATACCCCCAGCGATACCCAACAATATGAATTAGGTTTTGCCAGAAAAACCCGTGCGCCTAGTTTGTATGAACGCTTTGCGTGGTCTAGGGGGACCGTAATGGGTATGGGCGCAATGACGATGACTATGCCGATGTCGATGCTGATGAATAACTGGTATGGTGATGGTAATGGTTATGTAGGTAACAACAATCTGAGTCCAGAAGTCGCCTACACCGTGAGTGGTACTGCTAACTGGCATGATGCCAATCAGGAAAACTGGGATGTTAAAGTCACGCCGTTTTATACTTATGTAAATAACTACATTGATGCTGGTTTTTGCCAAAAAGCCAATGGCGTAACCTGTAACAATACCGCTCCGGGCTTGACAACTACACACGGTGGCGGTGGCTTTAGATTACTGGAACTGGGTAACTATGAAGCCCAATTAGTCGGTGTTAATGCGTCAGGTAGCAAAACCTTATTGCAAACTGAAAACTACGGTAGCCTGTCTAGCAGAGCTATTTTAAGTTATGTGCGCGGACAAAACCTAACGTCTAACGATAACTTGTATCAACAAATGCCGTTGAATTCGATTTTAGACCTCGATTATAAATGGGGCGGCTGGACAGCAACGATTGAAACCCAATTAGTCGCGCCTAAAAAGACTGTGCAGGCGATACGTTTAGAGCCTAAAACCGCAGGTTATGCACTGCTTAATTTACGCACTAGCTATGACTGGAAATATTTGCGTGTTGATGCAGGGATAGAGAACGTTCTCGATAAGAATTACTCATTGCCTTTAGGCGGGGTTTATATGGGTGAAAGACCTGCTTCTGCTGGAACGCCCGTACCCGGTTATGGTCGTTCGTTTAATGTGGGTTTGACGGTTACTTATTAAAACTAGCTGGAGTAAAACAGCTTTAGCTGTTTTACATCTATTGGACTCCTGTGCGATAGACGTTGCATTGCAACGTCTTTAAGGTCTACGCACACCGACAAAGTGCTGTTGCCAGTAATTATTTTTCAAACTAGACACCAGCACTTTACCTGTTCTTGCACTCGGTGCATGAATAAAATTATCATTATCGACGTAAAGCCCAACATGAGAAAAAGTGTTACCGTTGGTATCAAAAAACACCAAATCGCCTGAATGTAGCGCGTCTTTTTCCACGGGCGTGAGCTGAGTTGCCAACTCTTCTGTGGTACGCGGTAAATTAATGCCTTGATGTTGATAGACATGATGAACAAAACCACTGCAATCAAAACCGGCTTCGGGATTATCCGAACCGTAATGATACGGCGCACCTTGCAAACTTAACGCATAATTAACTACAGGTGAGGCAGATTGCTGATAACTTATCGGTGTAACGTCAGAATCACTCGCACAGCCTGACAGTAGCATGATAACAAGCGCGAAACTGCCCGAAAAATAACCCGTTGGGTTCATTGCTATTAGTCCACGAAACTAGAGATTGACGCTGTACAGACCTTGCATTGTAATGTCTGTCTCCCCTTTGTTTAACTCAACCACTTGGCGTGCAGTTTGTGTTTATTCAATGCCAACCATTGAATAGCAAGAATCGGAATAGCCGAGTCTATTTCATTGCTTTCCACCATACGATAAGCTTCAGCGAAATCAACGGTACGCACCAATATATCTTCTTGTTCTTCAGCTAAGCCGTGTATCCCTTCTCTGATTTTTGTGCTGTCTACTTTGCCACAAAATAAGGTAATACGCTCAGCCATGCCGCCGGGTGTTGTGTAAAATTCATTAATAACCATCAATTCTTGAATTTCACAACCCGCTTCTTCCAATGCTTCACGATGGGCAACGTCAACCGCCGTTTCGCCTTCTTCAATAGCCCCTGCGACGATTTCAATCAGCCACGCTTTATCAGGATCAAGTATAGCACCAACACGAAATTGTTCGATTAACACCACTTTATCGGTATGCGGATCATATAACAGCACAGCGACACAGCGACCACGCACAAACAACTCGCGACAAATTTCCTCACTCCAACCACCCGCATACAGCGTATGGGTTAACCAATATTTTTCCAGCCGAAAAAAGCCAGAGTAAACGTTTTCTTTTTTGTGTATGACAAATTGTTTGTTCATAGTTACCTGTGTAAGTCTATTACCTCGTTCCCACGCGCTGCGTGGGAACGAGAATAACCTTGGTTGTTTGCATTATTTGGTTATTTGGTAACTAACCTTATAAATCACGCCGAGCTGATCATCACTGATTAATAAACTACCGTCTGGTAGCGTCAGTATATCGACAGGTCGCCCTAAGACTTCACCTTTATCAGTCAACCAACCACTGATAAAGTCTTGTTCAGCCACAGGTTTACCGTCTTTAAATTTAATCAGGTCTACCCGATAACCTTGGGGTTCAGTGCGATTCCAAGAGCCGTGTTGAGCAACGAATAATTGATTCTTATATTCGCTAGGAAATTGTTTTCCTGTATAAAAACGTATTCCTAATGGTGCGATATGGGCTTTATATTTCCACACAGGGGCAGTATAGTCCGCGCATTTTTTACCTGCACCAAACTCAGGATCAAGCGTATCGCCACTGTGACAATAAGGATAGCCAAAATGTTCGCCTTTTTGCGTCCATTGATTTAATTCATCGGCAGGTTCATCATCGCCTAAATAATCCCGTCCATTATCATTAAAAAATAGCGCGTTAGTGTCAGGTTGCCAATCAAAACCTACCGTGTTTCTAATACCACGCGCCAGAATTTCAAGTTCGCTACCATTGGGATTTAAGCGCACTAACGAAGTATAAATTTCTTTATCGGGAGCGCAAATATTACAAGGCGCACCGACTGCGGTATAAAGTTTGTTATCGGGTCCAAAGCGCAAATATTTCCAGCCGTGATGTTTATCATCGGGCAGTTTATCGGTAACAACCACTGGCGCGGGTGGATTGTCCAAATGTTGAGTAATCGCATCAAAGCGCAAAATACGATTAACCGCCGCCACATACAGCGCACCGTCTTTATACGCTACGCCATTAGGCATGAATAAATTTTCAGCAATCACATAACGCGAATCGGCAACGCCGTCATGATCAGCATCGGTAAGCGCGTAGACTTTGCCTTCTTTGCCTGTACCGACAAACACCACGCCATCATCGGCTAATGCCAAACTACGCGCATTCGGCACGTTATCAGCATAAATAGAAATGGAAAAACCAGCAGGGTGTGACAGTTGTTTAAGCACATCCTGATGATTAGGTTGTGAAAAAGCCAAACCCGTGTTAAATAAAAGCACTGCGGTCAGCGTCGTTTTTAGTGAATACATGATGCTCATCTCCAATTTAATGACAATACGGTTATAGTATCACTCTGAAAAAACATTGAATTAATTTATTCAGTCCCCATATAACTCCGAACGTCAACTTCATAAGAGGGCTTTCCCATGATGCGTATTTTGCTTTTTTTGGCGACCAACATCGCTATAATGATTGTTATCAGTATTGTTTTCAGTATCTTAGGCTTAAGTGGCACGTTAGACGCGCAAGGTATCGGTCTTGATCTCAACGCTTTATTAGTGATGTCGGCTGTCATTGGTATGACCGGTTCATTCATTTCCTTAGTCATGTCTAAATGGTCAGCCAAAAGAGCGATGGGTGTTCAGGTAATTGAACAACCGCAAGACCAAACTGAACGCTGGTTAATTGAAGTGGTGACACGTCAAGCACAGCGAGTCGGTATTGATATGCCTGAAGTCGGTATTTTTAATACCTCAGAACCGAATGCCTTTGCGACGGGTATGAGCCGTAACAGTGCATTAGTTGCGGTGAGTTCAGGCTTATTGCAAACCATGAATGCCGATGAAGTTGAAGCGGTGATTGGGCATGAAATGAGCCATGTTGCTAATGGCGATATGGTGACAATGGCGTTAATGCAGGGCGTGTTAAATACCTTTGTGTACTTTTTCGCAACTATCATCGGTCATGTCGTGGATCGCACGGTGTTTAAAACCGAAGAAGGTCGTGGTCCTGCTTATTATATTGTGCAGATGGTAGCGCAAATCGTGTTAGGTATTCTAGCTTCTATGCTGGTGATGTGGTTTTCGCGTTATCGAGAATTTCGAGCCGATGCAGGCGGTGCAAACTTAGCAGGACGCGAGAAAATGATTAGTGCGTTACGCGCTTTACAACGCACCCATGAAGCCCCTCAATTACCCGGTTCATTAGCTGCTTTTGGTATTAATGGCGGCGGCGCAATGCGTCTGTTTATGAGCCACCCCCCGTTAGAAGAGCGCATTGCCGCTTTACAAAATCAACGTTAATTTTGACTGATAAGACCTGCGAGGTTTTTAAAACCTCGTAGGTTCATACGAAGCCACCTTAAGGATTACCATGAAAAAAAGTTTATGTTTAGCCGCCTTACTCTTGGCGACCAATAGTTATGCCGAAAATACTAAAAATGAATGGCAAAACACCACTATTTCTGAAGCGACCATAGCAAAAATTCAAGCCGCTAAGTATGAATATAAAAAATGCGTCAGTGATGAAATGCAAAAACCAGTTTATTCAAGCCAAGAAAGCCGAGCTGCGACAGAAACTATTATTAAACAATGCGAACCGGTATTAACAAAAATGCGTGATGTCTATCTTGCTGAAAAAGTTCCTGAAGTGATTGCCGATCGTCATTTAAAACAAATGCGCCTACAAACCACGCGTGATGCGTTACAAAATATGATGTATGCCGAAGCAGCGCGTGCATCTAGTCAATCTAAGTAATTAACGAGTTTTTCGCAATGAATACCTACACTATTGATTTATCTTTACAACCCACCACGCTCGACTTATGGCATGTTTGTCTACTCGGTACGGTGGCTTTATTAGCGTTGACCCTGATTGTCTTGCTGTTAGGCATGGTTATTAGTTTGAGTCGCCGTAAACCAGAAACAGTACAAATACCTGTTGAACCTATCGTTAAAATTGTTGAAGTCGAAAAAATTGTTGAAGTTGAAAAACTGGTGCAAGCTCCAACGCCTGAACCCGTTATTTTAAAAGAAGCCACGCCTGATGCTGCTTTACAGTTATTGGGGTTATTACAAAAAGAAGCCCGTTTTATCGACTTCATAGAAGAAGATATTGCCGCTTACAGTGATGCCGATATTGGTATCGCGGCGCGTGTAGTGCATGAAGGCTGTAATAAGGCTATTAAAGAACATTTTAGCTTAGCCCCTGTGCGTAGCGAAGCCGAAGGCAACAGAGTCACTCTACCACAAGGCTTTGATGCGGCAACCGTGCGCTTAACGGGCAATATTGTCGGTACTGCACCGTTTACAGGCACATTGATTCATAAAGGCTGGCAAGTCACTAACGTTCGTTTGCCTAAACTCACTCAAGGATATAATGCCGCGATTATTGCCGCCGCTGAGGTTGAATTATGAGTTTATTCGATCACATTAAAAAACCTAAAACCCCTGAGACGACTAGCACACCATCATTTGCTAATATGGGTAAACCAGCCGAACCGCCAACAGCCACTCAGCCAGCGGAAACAGTAGAAATACCTACGCCGGTATCCGTTGAGCCAGTCGCGCCTGTGGTTGCTGAAACGCGCACACCCGCAGATGATAACGCGACCGACCAGCGTTTTTTTGTTGGTATCGACTTAGGCACAACCCATTGCGTATTGTCTTATGCGGAAGCCAGTGACGATGAAGATGCTGAATTTTCGCAACAAGTCATGGCGATTCCGCAATTAACCTCGCTGGGCATGGTAGAAGACAAAAATCAACTGCCGTCTTTTTTATATCAAGCCCATGAAGCTGAAATAGCCGAAGGTTCGACTGCCTTACCGTGGACTTCAAAACCTGAGCATTTAGTCGGTGAAGTGGCGCGTAATCTAGGTAGCAAAACCCCGATACGCTTAGTGTCTAGCGCGAAAAGTTGGTTATGTCATGCAGGTGTGGATTGCAAAGCCCCAATACTCCCTGCTGATGCCCCCGAAGAAATCGAGCGCGTCTCGCCCTTTCAAGCCACCACGGCTTACTTGCAACATATTCGTGATGCGTGGCAACATCAACACCCTAACGCCCCGTTATCTGAACAAGAACTAGTCATCACTGTGCCTGCGTCGTTTGATCCTGCGGCGCGTGAATTGACTGTGGAAGCGGCGCGTGCAGTCGGCTTAAACCAAGCGATTTTATTAGAAGAACCACAAGCTGCCGTCTATAGCTGGATAGAAAAAAGCCAAGGCGAATGGCGCAAACAAGCTAAATGTGGCGATGTTATTTTAGTTATTGATGTCGGCGGCGGCACAACTGACTTGTCATTAATTGCCGTCACCGAACAAAACGGTAATCTGGAATTGACTCGCGTAGCGGTCGGCGACCATATTCTATTAGGTGGTGATAACATGGATTTGGCATTGGCGTACACTGTCAAAGCCAAACTAGAAAAAGACGGTAAACGCCTAGAGCCTTGGCAAATCCAAGCCTTAACGCACAGTTGCCGCGATGCCAAAGAAAAAATCTTCACTGAAGCGGATGTGGACAGCATTCCGTTAGTGGTGGCAAATCGTGGCTCATCATTAATCGGTGGCACATTACGCACTGAACTGACCCGCGACGAAGTCAACCGTGTGTTAGTGGAAGGCTTTTTACCGAAAGTGTCCGCCAGTGACCGTCCTGTCAGTCGCCCACGCGCTGGTTTAAGAACTGCGGGTTTACCGTATGCTCAAGATGCGGCAATCACTCGCCACTTAGCGGCGTTTCTCGCTAAACAACAACAAGCTACCGATGATTTAAAAGACATTAATCTACCCGAACACGCTACTTTCTTACATCCTACCGCCGTGTTATTTAACGGTGGTGTGTTAAAAGCTGACGTGTTAGCAGGTCGCTTAATGGAGGTATTAAATTCATGGCTACACGCTGAACAAGCACCCGAAGCCAGATTATTAGCAGGTGCGGATTTAGACCTAGCGGTTGCCAGAGGCGCGGCGTATTACAGTTTTGTCCGTCAAGGTAAAGGCGTGCGTATTAAAGGTGGCACCGCTGCCGCTTACTATGTCGGCATAGAAAGCGCGATGCCAGCTGTTCCCGGCTTACCGCCTGAAATTGAAGCACTGTGTATCGCACCATTCGGTATGGAAGAAGGCACACAAAAAGAACTGCCTGATGATGAATTTGGTTTAGTAATCGGTGAACCGGTGCGCTTTCGTTTCTTCGCCTCCAATACTCGCCGTGATGATGTAGTCGGTACGCGCTTAGATTATTGGACAGAAGACGAATTATCAGAATTGGATGAAATTGAAATTACGCTAGCCGAAGACGGTCGCCGCGCAGGTGAAGTCGTCCCTGTGCATTTACGCGCTGCCGTCACTGAAGTCGGTACCTTAGAATTACAAGCCGTGTCTCAAAAAGACGATGGACAGTGGAAAATTGAATTTGATGTGAGGGCAGGGGAGTAGTAAGGGCGGATAAATTTTCCCTTGTACTCAATCTATCTGGAAATAACATTATGGGCGTGTGCAACGCACGCCCTACGCTAAGTACTACTTCGCTTCAATACTAAACCCAACAAGTTTCCACACTGTTCCTTCGTAAATATACTTTTACTCAAACTGAAATTGACTGGGTTTGGTCGGGTAATAACCTGCTAACAAGATTACGCCGTTTTCATCAATGT
>NQJH01000269.1 GCA_002256685.1 Methylococcaceae bacterium NSP1-2
ACCGGGATAAATATAGGCATGGGCAAAACCATCACTTTCCGCTGGATTATGACCATTATGCTCGTGCGTGCTAATGGTGTTTTTACCAAAACCGTTGTTTGCTGACGTATCAATAGGCAGTGCGTCATAATGGCGGAATAAAATGGTTTCACCATAACGTGCCATCAATAACTTGGGTGGTAATGTGCCATCAAATGTCCATACAGACTTAGGGTCTTGAATAGGTAAATTAGGGTGTATCTTTATTGAAAGCCCCTCAGTACCTGCAATGCCATCGCCATCAGCATCAATATAATATAATCCACTAGGACCAAACTCGCCTTTTTTGTAGTCGTGTAGCTGTTTCTTGTCACGCAGACCGCCATTGACACGCGCTCCCGTCTGAGCAGATTGGAAATAAGCTTGGGTAGGAAACTCAGACCAACGTTGATGAGCAAAATCTTCACCACCCGGACGACCATCTGCGGGCATTGCCATATCAGCGGCTAAGCCAAGACAATCCTTCACCTTAGTTGCCCAAGGATTAGATGCGGTAATCGGTGTTACATCATCATCCAGCTTGTCCGATTTGCGAGTAGGAATCGAATGCAGGTCTTCTTTAAGAAAGTTGTCTAGTGCGGCACCGTCTGGAATACCAAAGCAATCGCTAGGTACTGGAAATGGTGTAGAGGATGAAGTACTAGAACTAGACGCATCTTTAAGCCCAAATTCTTCAAACATTAACATCTTGGCAGTAAATTCTGTCGCACATGAACCGTTGATACACAATGGGCTGGGTGTCATGTCTGTTGGCATATTAAATGCCGCCTGTACTGGAGTAGCAGAAATTAAATAGCCAGACAATGTTGCTGCTATCGCTATAGCTAAACTTGAAGTGGGTCTGACACTGAAGTCAGCAGTTTGGTAAAGACTACTTTTTTTAACAGTCACGGGCTTGTTCGTGTCTGAAGCGTTGTTAGCTCTCATGATACGTCTCCTAATTAATGTTTAACTTGAAAGCTTTGAAAGCTTTTGTTGTGACATTAACGAAGCCACCCCCGGTAGTCCGACTTTCCAAACAATCTGGATTCGTAACTTTCCGCCCCTACCTTACGCTAGGTTTAGCTTTAACTTATTGGGGATCTTTCATAACACCCCTTAGGTTTAAAACAGTATTAATAATACGTTTATAGTCTAACGGCAATGTTGTGTGGCAACAATGGAACGATAATTCATTATTGTATTTTTTTTGATGGAAAGTGTATTTTTAACTTATTGAAATATAATAAAAAAAAATCTAAATAATTTTTATTTAGATTAGAATATTTGAAAATAGAAATTGTTCACATTTTTATTGCACTTATAGCTTGATTTCGCGCAGGCGAATTCAACTGATAAATGCAATAGTCAGCAAATTAGTATTGAGTGAAGCTTTTCGCACGGTAGGTTGTAATTAAAATTTTTCCGTGTCAGTGATTAAGTTTTTGGTCTTATAAAACGGTTGATTTTTGGGAAAATTTAGCTAGACGGCAAACTATGCCGTCTAGCTTTTTCGAGTTTAATTTCTATCGTGTCAAGCAGACTCACTTCAGTACAGAATCAAAAGACTCGAGTGCAGGTAAACTTTTTTTGACCAACGATTATAATTTAACTTATTGAAATATAGGTTATTTTTCTTATAGGATGGGTATGTTCCTATTGAACACTAAACCACACATTTTTTATTCACCAATTTTGCAATGGTCTATATGCGGCTATTTGATGTTACGCAATGGCTAAAAGATTTTTAATATTTATGATTTGTGAATGGGGTATAGTTAACCTTTTGGTGATAAACACAAAAATTTTAGACTATTTTGGTTGCCGTCACTCATTTATTAGTTAGTCACAATACTTGGATTACCATCATGAATTATCTCAATACTCTACTATTCGGCTATTATCCTTATATTGCTATCACGGTATTTTTTGTTGGTAGCGTAGCCCGCTATGACCGTGATCAATACAGTTGGCGCACAGGTTCTAGTCAATTACTCCGTGCTAAAGAATTAAGATTAGGCAGTAATTTATTTCACATTGGTATTTTGCTGTTGTTTGTTGGGCATTTCGTGGGTTTACTCACGCCGCCTGATGTCTATCATGCCTTAGGCATATCCACCTCAGCGAAACAAATTTTGGCGGTACTGGCGGGTGGTATTTTTGGTGGTATCTGTTTGAGAGGGATTGCTATTTTAATTCGTCGTCGCTTAACTGATGCCCGCATTCGTGCGACTAGTAGCCGTATGGATATTGTTATTTTACTGTTAATCGGCGCACAGTTAGTATTAGGTTTACTTACATTGCCGATTTCTTTGTATCACTACGATGGCGCGAATATGTTGCTATTGTCAGAATGGGCGCAGCGTATTGTTACGTTGCGCGGTGGGGCAGCGGATCAAATCAGCAGTATTGGTTTTATTTTTAAGTTGCACCTTGTGTTGGGTATGACTTTATTTGTGCTGTTTCCATTCTCGCGTTTAGTACATGTGTGGAGTGTGCCACTGGGTTATATTTCACGCCCTTATCAAATTGTTCGTAAACGTTGATAAATGAAAGGCACAAGGCATTGTGCCTTGTGCTTTATTAATTGGTCGCTTACTTGGCTGGTGCGGGGCTAGTTTCAGCAGGTACAGGGGCGATAGTAGGGGCTGTTTCGGTAGGTGCAGGCGTGACAGCAGGAGCTGTTTCAGTAGTAGCGGGTGCAGATTCTGGGGCTTTATCTGCCACTTTAATCAACCAGCCCGTGCTGTCATGACAAATTCCGTCGGTCACTTTTGCGCTGGCATTGAGTCTGACAAATTTGCCAGTAAATTCCGCAGGTAATTTAGCTTTTACTTTATGAAAGCTGCTATTACTCTCGACAGTAAAGGCAATGGGGTGGTCTTTTATAGTAAGTTTGATACTTTCTTTGCTTGTCCACGCGGGTACTTTAAAACTAAACTCCGATTCAGGGGCGACCTGATGCTGTTCAGGCATTTTATATTCGCTCAGCGTAAAGTCAGTAAATTTAGGTTTATGACACTCTTTTGCTAATTCCTCGGGGCTATAGGCGAAAGCCGCGCCATTTACCAACATTACCGCCGTAAACAGCACCGATTTAAGCATTTTTGTTACTTTCATAGTCAT
>NQJH01000270.1 GCA_002256685.1 Methylococcaceae bacterium NSP1-2
ACAGGCACACTAATCTCACCATAGCGTAACGCGGCGTGATACATAGATAAGCCTTTGTCTTCAGCTTGTTGCTCCAGTAATTCGCCATAATTTCTGTATAGCCACAATTTTTTATGCCACGGCGGCAAAGTTTGTTTATGAGTGATTCTATACATTTGTTCAATGGGCTTTGTACCACCTTTGGGTATTTTTTCTTCCAATACCCAGCCTTCTTGATTATCTGGCATTAGGTATAAATTTATTTGTTTGTCTTGTTGACGAAACGGGCTTAACTGTTGCGGTAAGGCAGTGAACCACCAACATTCTGTTAGCCAGCCTTGTAAAGTTTCTGCACCTTTTTTTTGATAATTGGTTAATAGGCTGTGAATGCTCGCATGTTCTAAATCAGCGAGATTTTTATCGGGGGTAGGCGTGACATTATGTTGAATGCGCGGTATGGCGTTGATGTGGGCGAGTTGTTTACTGGGAATTAAGTCTTGTAAGTCGTGACTGCTTAACGGGTGTTTTTCGCTTTCGTAACCAGGGCGACAATAAGCCGCACCTTGGTTTTTTAATGCGTTTAAGTTGTATTGCATCAATGCCATGTTAGCGACTTTTGGTGGTATGTCACGATGTCTTAACACGCGACCTGCTAACTGGATGATGGAACGATAAGAGGAGGGTTCTACCACTGCCCAATCAAAATCATGATCGCGTCCGACTTCTTCTACGGGCGTGGCGACTACTATAAAAATCAGATTGTCGGCAGGGCTGTCGTGTAGATGTTGGCAAATCAGCGGATTGTTAAAGACTGCCTCTGGGTCTTTGCGTTTTAGCACAGCATCGAGGTGTTTTTCTTGTTCACTGCGGAGTAGTAATACTTGTTGGCTGTGATATGCCATGATGCGTACATCAATACTGTCTGACCAATCAGCTTGAGCAAGGTATTCAGTCAAGTGTATGCAGGGTGGAATGTTTGCCATACGCACGACACCGAACGATACTTGTTTGCCTGTGTGGGTATCAGTCTGGGCATGGCGTTGATGCTGGGTAATTATCGCTTGTTGAATAACGGAAAAATAATCTTCTTCGCTATTTTGTGGTGTGCAGGTGACGATTTCGGCAATACGTTTGGGTTCTTGGATTTTTAACTTGCCACAACGTTTAGTAATAAAATGTTGGTGCAAGTCTCGATAATGGTTAATGTCCGCGCCGTGGATACTTTCAATTTGTGGGCTACATGCTTCATCAATCCACGCACAGCCAATTTTATTTTCTACATCGCGGGTTTGTGCGAATAACTGCCAGCCTGTTTGATAGGCATTGAAATAACCTTCGGCTAAATCAGGTGGAATAGTAGCAGAGGAAATCATGACTTTACGTCCTAACATGCCCGCTAAGTGAATCAATCGACCGATGGCAATCAAATCGACACCATCAAAATCGTCAATTTCATCAATGACTAAATCGGAAGACATTAAGCGCAAACATGGCAAAATATAACGTCCGCCGCGTTTGGTTTCGGTGGCTGCCATAAGGTGGTCTATGGTGCAGGCTAATACAGGCGCGTATAAGAATTTTTTGCAGCGGTTATCTTTTAATACCGTGGTTAAAGTGGTTTCTGGTATCTCGCAGTCATAATAAACATCGTTGTCATCTAATAATTCTTCTGCTGATTCTGACCCCATTGCTTCATTGTCATCGTCTTCTGGTTGTGTTTGTTGGTTTTGGGTATGCAGTTCTTGTACAGCGCGTGAACCTATCATGACCGCTAATTCGGTTTCATTCAAGCCGATGCGTTCGCGGTATTCATCACCTGTTTGCAAGGTTAAAGTGCGCAAACCTAACGCCAGTGCGTAACGTAAACTATCGCCATTTTTGGATAAGGCTTGCATGATTTTGGCATTGGCTAAGGTTTTACCACAGCCTGTACTTGCCATATTGACCGCAAAAAATCCGTAACGTACTGTGCTTGCATTGTCTTTTTTTCGCCATACTTTGATTTTTTCAACGGCTTTATCTTGCCAGTGGAATTTTTGCTCTTTGCTTTTGTGCTTGAGTTTTGTTATGTCATAAGCGTGCGGCGGCTCGTCTTCAAATGCGGGTAATAGACGAGCAGTAATTAAGGCATTTTTAGCAACACCCACTAAATGCTCATCCAATAACTGTTTGAGTTTGCCTGATTTGTCAGTATTGGCATACAAGGATAAACCTTTACCCCATTTCTTATCTGCGTCTTGGGATGAGTAATAGTGATCGCCTAGCATTAAACTTAAGCGGGCATGATGTAGCACCAGCCGATAACTGCCGTTGTTAATAGCGAGTTCTAGTTGCGGTAATACGCGATGCAATTCAACTGCCCATTTTTCGGCTTGTTTTAACCACGGCGCGGTGTTGGGTAAGCCATTAGGAAACGTCAAGCAGGTGTTGGGCGACGCGCTACTTTTTCGATTAGCGTAACCAAAATCGGCGTTAATGACAGTGAATAACTCGCTAAAGTCGGGTGCGTCTGACCAGCCTTTAATTTGATTTATTTCATTGGAATCTTTTGCTGGTAAGGGTAAACGATGATGGGTTAATACTAACCAAGCCAGTAAACTGGCGACTTTTGGTAAACCTTGTAAGGGTTCTGAGCAGTTTTGGGCGGCTTGCTGTTTTAACTGTTGTTCATTAATCATCCCCGACGCTAAACGTGCTAACCATTGGCTATCGCTTTCGCCATTCACCAGCGCACGCAGTAGTAAACACGATACCCATTCATGGCGTAATGGATCAGCAATAATCTTTTTCGATTTGCTGGGTTTTAATTTAGCTTGAAAACATTGTGATGCTTTACCCCAATCGTGAAATAACGCTGCCAGCGCGGTTAATGATTCAATTAACGGTAGCAAATGCCAATCTTTTTCCTCTGGGATAATGGCTTTTCGGGTGCTGTGGACTGGCACACTGCCTTGAGCATTGAATTTGCCACGATTACCGACAATCCAAACCAGTTCGCTGTGACCGCGACTACGCTGCCAATGACAAGTAACGGCGGTGCTTTTTGAAGCGGTTTGATTAAGCAATTTTTTAACAGCATTTAAACCCTCGTTAGTGATAACAGTTTGCCAAGTGCGGTTGCCAATGCGATTAGCAAAACTATCG
>NQJH01000271.1 GCA_002256685.1 Methylococcaceae bacterium NSP1-2
ATGGGGTTTTATTAATTTTTTTCATGGTGACTCCTAAGGTTGATTTGGATTATTTAGCTTCAGGTTTAGTTTCTGGCGTTTTCATGCCCGCGCCGTCTTTACCTTTCATCTCTGCACCGCATTTGGCTTCAGCCGCTTTGGTATCCGCAGGTTTTGCAGCGTCAGTTTTTTTATTACCAGCACACGCACCTTCGGGAGCTTTAGGCTTTTCCATCCCACCCATTGCCGCGCCACATTTCATTTCTGCTGCTTTATCAGCTTCCGCAACCTGCATATAGCCTTGTGATAATTCGGTCATACCAAATGGGCTGGCTTCTGCATTGGCAACGTTGGCGGCAAATGTTGAGATAACAGCAACACCCATTGCCGTAGCGAAGGGGGCTTTATTGATTTTTTTCATGTTGAGTATCCTGTGTTGTGGTGTAAAAATATTATTTTATGTTGCTTCCAGCAATAGGAGGTGAAAAACATTTCGTTACTCAAAAAGTACCGAATGTTTATATCATAACAAACCCCTTCTGAAGAGAAGATGAATATTGTTTGTTTTTGAAAAATAAACCTGTATGCGTACAACGTAGTAATAACGTCGCCTTAAAACGCTTTGTTAAATTCACATAAATCGGCAAGCACACAGCCCTGACACTTTGGTTTTCGGGCAGTACAAGTATAACGCCCGTGCAAAATCAACAAATGATGTGCGTCTTGCTGATGGCGTTTAGGGACACATTTCATTAATCCGCGCTCAACTTCCAATACATTTTTGCCTTTAGCAAGACCTGTGCGGTTAGCGACTCTAAAAATATGGGTATCAACGGCAATAGTCGGTTGACCAAAAGCGGTATTGAGTATGACATTAGCGGTTTTTCTACCCACACCCGCCAGTGCTTCCAGCTCGTTGCGAGTATTCGGCACTTGCCCAGCATGGAGCGTTAATAACTGTTGGCACAAACTGATAATATGTTTGGCTTTGCTATTAAACAAGCCTATGGTTTTAATAAAGTCTTTTAAACCATTCTCCCCTAAGGCGAGGACGGCTTCTGGGGTATTGGCAACAGGAAACAATTTAGCCGTGGCTTTATTAACGCCTTTGTCGGTGGCTTGTGCCGATAACACCACCGCAATCAGCAATTCAAACGGACTGTTATAGTGTAGCTCGGTAGTCGGGTCGGGTATCGCTATCGCTAGTCGGTCAAAAATAGCGCGGCGTTGTTGTTGATTCATAAGCTCGCTTTCATTTTTAACAGCGCGGCTTTTTGTTTTTTCAGGCGTTCGGCTTTTTCGTTATCTTCTTGCGCTTTGCGGTTACAACGCGCGTCATAACGTTGTTTTGCGTGTTGCGCTTGCGTGAATTTTTCTGCTTTGGAAATGTCTTGATTAGGCAAAACCTGCATGACAATACAATCGACAGGGCAGGGGGCAATACACAATTCACAACCTGTACATTCAGAAGCAATGACTGTGTGCATCCATTTTGCCGCACCTAAAATGGCATCAGTTGGACAAACTGCTAGACATTTAACACAGCCTATACAATCTTGTTCAATAATAAACGCGACACTTTTGGCTTTATGTTCACCAAATTTTGGATTCAATGGTTTGGGCGTAACACCCAATAAGTTGGCTAAATCACTAATGCCGTCATCACCGCTAGGCGGGCATTGATTAATATCAGCAAGCCCAGCGGCAATCGCTTCTGCATAAGGGCGGCAACCTTTAAAGCCACATTGCCCACATTGAGTTTGGGGCAATAAGGCATTTATTTGTTCAATCATCATGGTGTTTTAAATCGGGGTAAAAATAAGCGGTATTTTGGCATTTTTTGTCACTACTCGGCTGCTTAATTTAATCAAACCTGCTAGGTCTTAAAGACCTAACAGGTTTTACTCACGTTCACACTAAACGCATCGGCTTTGTTTAATTGCCCACGCTATATCAACCGCTTGACGATTTTCTCGCACATCATGAACACGAAATAACGACACACCCGCCATTACGCCTAATGCCGTTGTCACTGCCGTGGCAGTCACTAACTGCGCTGGTTCGCTGACATCACAAATCGATCCCATAAAACGCTTGCGACTTGTACCCAATAACACCGGAAAACCCAGCGCGACAAAATCAGCCAAATGCGCTAATAAATCCAGATTATCTTGTTTACGTTTACCAAAGCCAATACCAACATCAATAATAATATTTTTACGGTGAATACCAGCGGCTAAGGCGGCGTTAATACGTTGTTGCAAAGCGTCGATAACCTCTTGCACCACGTTGTCATAATAGGGATTATCCTGCATGGTTTTTGGAGTACCTTGGCTGTGCATTAACACAATCGGTACATTCGCTACAGCGGCGACGGTTAGAATTGCAGGATCACTTAAGCCGCCCGACACATCATTAATCAAATTAGCACCTGCATTCAGTGTTGCCTCCGCGACTTGGCTGTCCGTGGTATCAATACTAATTAATACCTCGCTGTGTTGCCTAATTGCTTGAATCACTGGCACGACGCGTTGAATTTGTTCCACAGCAGGAACAGGTTTAGCACCCGGACGAGTTGATTCGCCGCCAACATCAATAATATCGACACCTTCCGATAACATGTGTTGCGCTTGCTGTAGTGCTGCCTCGACATTCGCGTATTTGCCGCCGTCAGAAAAACTATCGGGAGTGATATTTAAAATCCCCATAATTAGCGGCTTGTCGGTAGATTTAAACATAATAAAATGACAGTCTACGCAATTTTTAGCGGATGCACCGTTAAACTGCCGCGCCCGTCTTCGGTAATTTCATCATCGCTGATTTTAAAATTGCCTAGTTTCATGGTCAGATAACGGTCGAAATAGTCTTTTAAGCCTTTTTCAACTGAGGGGTCAAAATCAGGTTGCACAACGTGAGTAGTTCCCCATTTGGTAGAAACCACTTTGCCATTGACGACGACTAATTGACCGTCTTTAAACACATAATCGGGTTTTTCAAACATTTGTTGGCGGTTGGCGTTGTCGGTGTAGACGGTGATGTCTGCCCAGTTGCCTGCACTTAAGCCGCCTCGGTCTTGTAAGCCGATGAGTTTAGCCGCACCTGCGCGAGTCATGATAGCGATTTCTTGTAGCGTGTATTGGTCATTTTTTGTGCTTCGGGGTGAATAGTTGACAGCACATCATTACGGAAACTTCTATCCATCAGCAAGCGAATTAAATGCGGATAGCTGGTGAACGGTGCGCCGTTGGGGTGATCTGTTGTTAAGAAAATCCGCCACGGGTCATTGACCAATAGGAAGGTTTCTAAACCGATAGCCCATTGCAAGGCATTAACAAAGCTTTGATCTTTGTATTTGAAGGGCACTACGCCGCAACCTGCATCACATTCAATGTCCATCGTCACCCATTTATTCGGACTGGCGAGTTTGTTATTGGCGTGTTGGCGCATACTGTCACCTGAGGCGGTGACGGTTTGCCCGAATAAAATTTGTCCGACATCGATGGTGATGTTTTTATTGGTATTAATGGCTTCAGCAATCGCCGCCGCGCCAGAGGAAAATTTTAAATCGCCTTCGGTGCCGTAGCTGTGAAATTGAATGTGCGTTAAGTGCATGGGCAAGCCGCCGATGCCTTGGATGGTATCTAACGTGGTTTGCATATTGCCCGGCACACCTAGGTTACAACCATGCACATGCAAGGGATGAGCAACACCGATTTCTTTCACTGCGGTAGCGAGTACGCGCAAAATATCGCGTGGTGTTACGCCGTAATGGCTATTTTGTTCGTCTAAATCGAGTTTGCGTTGATTGAATTTAAACGCATTAATACCACCCGGATTAACGACTTTAACACCGATGGCTTTCGCGCCGTGCATTGTCCACGCCACATAGTCGTTAATGGCTTTTTGGTCTTTTTTGGCGGTGAGCATTCGCAGTAAATAATCATCACTGCCCATCATCACATAACCGCCTTTGTCTAAAATGGGAATATCTGCCATTTCCATGTGCGCTTGACGGGCGTTTATCGGCAATACCGCAGGTTCAAAACCAGCGGTATAGCCCATTTCCGCATAACGATAGCCTGTTACAAAAGTGCTAGGCATGG
>NQJH01000272.1 GCA_002256685.1 Methylococcaceae bacterium NSP1-2
CCCCTAGTGCCTCATAAGCGATTTTTTGCAAGTCGATGTCTAAAGTGAGATAGAGATTTGCACCTTGAACAGCATCGGTTTCATTGAGGGTATTTAAAGGACGCGCTTGTACATTGGTTTCTATTTCCGCATAACCGGTTTTGCCATGTAATTCGGTTTCATAAGAGCTTTCTATGCCTAATTTGCCGACATGCGTTGAGCCTTGATATTCTGCCATCGGCAGGGTTTTAAGTTCTGCTTCATTGATACGCCCCACATAACCGACGACATGGGCGGTTAATTCATTGTAAGGGTAATGCCTTACCAGCCGTTGACGAATATCAACACCCGAAAAAAAAGGTCTATTGACCGCAAATTTAGCGATTTCTTCATCGCTCATGCTCAATAACAAGGGCGTACTGGTAAAACGTTTTTGGCGTTTGCGTTGTTTTTGATAAAGATCGATTTTTTCGTCGGGGATGTTAAGTAATTTTTGTAACCGTAACAAGGTATCATCGATGTCGGTGGTTTTTTCAGGGATGATTTCTAGGCTATAAGACGGGGTGTTTTCAGCAAGAATATTACCGTGACGGTCATAGATCATGCCGCGTGTGGGTACGATAGGATAGATTTTGATGCTGTTATCTTTTGCCAGTGACGCATAATGCTCATGACCTGCAATTTGTAAGTGAATCAAGCGAATAATCAATCCCGATGTTAATAACATGATGGCAATAAATGCTGCAATGATGCGATTAAGAAATAAATTATTTTCTAACTGGGTGTCCTTAATAGAGTGAAAGCGAGACATAGTTAAGGCTCAATTATTCGATAACGATTGCTGATTGGTATCATCGGTGGTCTATGTTAGTCTGTTCTGCTGAACGCAAGAAACGCAACGCCGTATAAACCAATGGCCAACAGGCGGTACCTGTTAGCAAAGGTAGCCAGAAATCACTACTAAGCTGCACGGACTGGTGTAGATTTTTTATGAAGAAAAACAGGAGTTGCGATAGCAGTAAACAGCAGAAAATAAAAAATCCTTGTTGCAATAAAGAGTATTGGCGCAAGCGTTTATGTAGCTTGAGACAGGCGTAGATGGCTAGCGAATACGCTAACGCATGTTGACCAAATAATTGACCTGTTAACTCATCGGTGAGCAAACCAACCGCCCACGCATAGAAGATACCCACGCGCTCTGGTAACACTAGCGACCAATAAATCAGTGCTAACAGTACCCAGTCTGGATTAAATAACTCCAAAGTATGAGACAAAGGTAAAATTCTTAAGCACATTGCCACCACGATAGTCAGTGTAACCTGATAAAACCAAAGCGTTTTATTCATTGGCAGGGGGCAGGGCGGGCGTGGGTGTGGGTGTGTTAATGACGGGTTCAGCCGTATTGGGTTTTGAGATAAGTGGCACGGGTGCTGAGTGACTCCAGACAATCATTAGTTCTCTGTTACGATCTAATAGAGATTTAGGGGTAGCAGTAATATTGGCGAAAGGTTTGTTAGGCTGTGAAGTAAACTCATCAACCGTAGCGACAGGATAGCCTTGTGGAAACGTACCCCCTAGACCTGAGGTTATCAGTAAATCACCCGGACGAATATCGGCATTACTCGGTAAAAAAGGCAGATTAAGTTGGTTGAGTTGACCACTACCGACTGCAATAGTGAGCAAGCCGTTACGATTAATCTGCACGGGAATCGCATGATTGAGATCAGTGATTAACATAATTTCTGAGGTGAGCGGTAAGGTCCGAAACACTTGCCCGACCACGCCGTTTGCATCTAATACCGGTTGATGCGGATGAACGCCGAAATTTGTCCCTTTGTTGACCACAAGAATATGTTCATAAGGCGCGGTATTTATTGATAATAATTCAGCAATTAATACCTGCTCGCCCAATTTAAAAGAATTTTCTAATAATGCGCGTAGGCGTACATTTTCTTTTTCTAGTGCATCCAGCTTAAGTAGCTGAGTTTGGCGGACGAGCTGCTCATCACGCAAGTCCGCATTTTCTTTGATTAATGCCGCATAAGAACCAAGAGACTCAGACGCTCGGTGCATGACTGCACTAGGTAAGTCAACCGCATATTTTAATGGATCGACAAGGTAGGATAACGCCATGCGCAACGCATTCAATTGAGAACTTCTGTGTTCAGTCACCAGCAAGGCACAAGAAGCGATAACTGCCACGAGCAGGCGGGTATTAATGGAGGGACCAGTGGCAAATATGAGTTTTATAGCGAAAACCTCGTATCAATTAAAAAATGCTACCATCGAATGCGTTATACCTTATCGTAGCCAGAATAAACGCTATTATAAGGAACGTATTATTCTAAAGAAAAGTTTGAAAGTCCCTTTTTTTCCATCATTTCCAATACCATGCCACCACCTCTAGCCACACAAGTGAGCGGATCATCAGCAATATAAACAGGTAATCCCGTTTCCTCAGAAATTAAACGGTCAATATCTCTTAATAACGCGCCGCCGCCTGTTAAATAAATACCCCGATTAGCCACATCTGAACCTAATTCGGGAGGTGTTTGTTCTAAGGCAATTTTGACGGCACCGACAATACCCGCCAGCGGTTCTTGTAAGGCTTCTAAAATTTCATTGCTATTTAACGTAAAACTACGCGGTATTCATTACCCGGATAGGCAGAGCCTATTTCAATTTTTATACGTTCTGCGGTCGCTTCACCGATTAAAGTACCGTAGTTTCTACGCACATAACTGACAATCGCATCATCAAAGCGATCTCCACCGATACGCACAGAGGATGAATAGACAATACCGTTGATAGAAATAACAGCCACTTCAGACGTACCACCACCAATATCAAGCACCATTGAACCGCGTGCTTCATCAACAGGTAAACCTGCGCCAATCGCGGCTGACATAGGCTCTTCAATCAAATAAACGGCGCGTGCGCCTGCCATCAGAGCAGATTCACGAATAGCTCGCCGCTCAACTTGTGTTGACCCGCACGGTACACAAATTAAAATGCGTGGACTCGGACTGAACAATTTACGCTTATGAACTTTTTCAATAAAAAATCGCAACATTTTTTCGGTGATATTGAAATCAGCAATCACGCCATCTTTCAAAGGACGAATAGCAGTGATATTACCCGGTGTACGTCCTAGCATTTGTTTAGCGTCTGCACCAACCGCTGCAATCGTTTTAGCACCACGAACTTTGTCCTCTTTAATAGCAACAACCGACGGCTCATTAAGCACGATGCCTTGACCTGGAATGTATATCAGGGTATTAGCGGTTCCTAGGTCAATTGATAGATCATTAGAGAAAAGGCCGCGAATTCTTTTGAACATTTTTACCTGTTTCCTTTAGGGAATAAAAATAGTGTTACTTTATCAATCAAGCGGGTATTAGAGCAAGATATAAAGTATGATATTTGTCATAATAGTGCGCAATGACCGTAACAGTGCGCAAAAAATGTCGTGAACAGTACATGATTTGAATCAAGCTGTTTGCGTGTTATAAAAAAACAACGTGTGAATTTTTAAGTAAGGAGTAAACAAATGGCGCAATGGGAAACCGTTATCGGGTTGGAAATTCATACCCAACTTGCGACAAAATCAAAAATTTTTTCGGGTGCATCAACTGCCTATGGTGCAGAGCCTAATACACAGGCGTGCGCGGTTGATTTAGGCTTACCCGGTGTATTGCCTGTGCTTAATGAAGATGCAGTCCACAAAGCGGTTATTTTCGGCATGGCTATCGAAGCCTATATCGCGCCTTATTCAGTATTTGCTCGAAAAAATTATTTTTACCCCGATTTACCCAAAGGCTATCAAATCAGCCAAATGGATTTGCCGATTGTTGGTATTGGGCATTTAGACATTGAAGTGGATGGTGAGACTAGACGTATCGGCATTACCCGCGCTCATTTAGAAGAAGACGCAGGTAAATCATTGCATGAAAGTTTCCACGGCTTAAGTGGCATCGATTTAAACCGTGCAGGTACACCGTTATTAGAAATCGTTTCTGAACCCGAATTACGTTCAGCCAAAGAAGCGGTTGCTTACATGCGTACCCTACATGACTTAGTGCGCTATTTAGGTATCTGTGACGGCAATATGCAGGAAGGTTCATTCCGCTGTGATGCCAACGTTTCTGTGCGTCCCAAAGGGCAACAAGAATTTGGTACCCGCGCCGAAATTAAAAACATCAACTCATTTAAATTTGTCGAAAAAGCCATCAACCACGAAATTGAACGCCAAATTGAAATACTCGAAAACGGCGGCACAATCGTACAAGAAACGCGGCTATACGATTCGGTAAAAGATGAAACTCGCTCCATGCGTAGCAAAGAGGAAGCCAACGATTACCGCTATTTTCCTGATCCCGACTTATTACCTGTTCATATCAGTGAAGAATTTAAAGCTCAAATCAAAGCCGAGTTGCCCGAATTACCCCAAGCCAAAAAACAACGCTTTAAAACCGATTATGCGTTAGATGATGAGAATGCGACTATTCTCACTTCATCACGACCTTTAGCCGATTATTTTGAAGCAGTTGTTAAGCAATCGGGTTGTGAAGCCAAGCTGTGCGCCAATTGGATTACAGGCACTTTGTCCGCCGCATTGAATAAAGCAGGTTTAGAAATTACGGACTCACCTGTTAATGAACAGCGTTTCGCCAGTTTATTGGCGCGGATTGCTGACAACACTATTTCTGGCAATATTGCTAAACAAGTGTTTGAAGAACTTTGGCAAAGCACCTCGACTGCGGATGAAATTATCGAAGCCAAAGGCTTAAAACAAATCACCGACACGGGCGCAATTGAAGCAATTATCAATGAAATCATTGCTGCGAATGCCAAACAAGTGGAGCAGTACCGTGGTGGTAATGAAAAAATGTTTGGATTTTTTGTCGGGCAGGTTATGAAAGCTATGCAGGGCAAAGCAAACCCTGCCGAAGTGAATAAAATACTGAAAGCTAAGTTGCAATAAAAAGGACTCAAAATAGTTCCCACGCTCCAGCGTGGGAATTTATCCTATACCGCTCCAGCGGTATGTATAAGAAGACGCTGGAGCGTTAACAGAGGCATTCCCACGCAGAACGTGGGAACGATAATAATGTCATTCCAACCTTCAAAAATGCTCACACACGTCTCACCCATTCCTAAATCACAACTTTCTGCCCGCCAAAATCTGAAATGGTTATTTATTCTCAGAAATATGATGGTACTCAGTGAGTCACTGCTGATTTTTTTATCGGTGTACGGTCTTAATATTCGCCTACCTGAACAACAGCTCTGGCTGGTGATTATTTCGATTATTGCGGTGAATGCCTATACATTAATGCGGTTGGACACGGATGAAGCCGTAACGCAATTGGAAATTTTCTTGCAACTCAGCATGGATGTACTGGGTATTACTGGCTTGTTGTATCTGACAGGCGGCGCGTCCAATCCCATTATTTGGGTATTTTTGTTACCCGTGATTATCGCCGCCATTATGTTGCCGCAGTCTTACGCGTGGTATATGGTTATATTAACCACGACGATGTACACCATCTTAGTTGCCTACAATATCCCGTTGCCTTCCATAGAACCGCACGCGCCTAATCCAGAAATGATGCACCCTGGTGCAGGCTTGGTGGCTTTTTTTGTCGTGGCATTGGCGAAAGCTTTAAAAATTCAAGAACGTAATTTAGCAGAAGCGAGAGAAAGCGCGTTACGCGATGAGCGGGTGGTTGCCTTAGGCACCTTAGCGGCTAGCGCGGCACACGACATGGGAACACCCTTAGGCATTATTGCTATCGTTGCCCACGAACTTGAACAAGAATACCCTGCGGATCGCTATCCAGATTTACACCAGAAAGCACTCATCATGCAGCAACAAATTAACCGTTGCAAAGACACTCTATCAGTTATGTCGGCTTCAGCGGGTGAAATGCGAGCGGAATCAGGTAGCAGTATGTTATTGACCGACTATATTGACAGCGTCATTATGCAATGGCGCACGCACCAGCCATCGGCAAAACTGAATTTTTTTATCGAACCAACCGTTGCTACCGAAGCAAAAATCATTGCCGAACGCACGTTGACGCACTCCATTATTAATATTTTAAATAATGCTGCCGAAGCCACGCGACCTGAATTAGGCATAGAATTTCATGCCGACTGGGATTTAACGGAACTTACTCTTAAAATACGCGATTTTGGCTCAGGTCTGCCGCCAGAATTACTGGAATTTGCCGGTAAGCAACCAGTAGTGAGTAAAAAGCGCGGCTTAGGAGTCGGATTATTTTTAACCTACTCCACGATCAGCCGTTTAGGGGGGAAAATTAACCTTTACAATATGGACACAGGTGGAGCATGTGTTGAAATTACCCTGCCTCTTTTAATCACCGAGAATGATAATGACCATTATGGAAACGGATAAACCGCGCTTATTGCTAGTCGATGACGATAACGTGTTCTGCACTGTATTAAAAAGCGCGTTAGAAAAAAGAAATTATGAAGTATTAGTCGCTAACGATGTCAGCACGGGCATTCTACTCGCCGAACAAAACTTACCCGAATATGCAGTCATTGATTTGCGTATCGGTTATGAGTCGGGCTTAGAACTGGTGAAAGCACTCATTGCCTTGGATGATAATACTCAAATTGTTATGTTGACAGGTTTTGCCAGCATTGCCACTGCCGTTGAAGCGATAAAATTAGGTGCAGTACATTACTTAACTAAACCTGCCAATGCCGATGAAATCGTCAATGCACTCCATAAAAATGATGGTGATTCGTCAGTGGCTATCAGTGAAAATCCGCTATCCGTCAAACGCTTAGAATGGGAACATTTACAAAAAGTATTGATGCAGCATGAAGGCAATATTTCCGCCGCCGCACGGGCTTTAAATATGCACCGCCGTACATTGCAACGAAAACTGGAAAAAAAACCAGTGCGCGAATAACTAGCTTTGTAGGTTGGGTTAGCGATAGCGTAACCCAACACATACCACGATTTTATTGGTTTACGCTTAGTTCGTTATGGTGAATAATTAAAATGGAAAACATTTATAAAAATTGGGAACCACTAAAAAATATTCCGCCTAGGCTACATTGTGAAGGAATCCATGATGACTATGAAGGTTTTCGGATACTACTGAGGGAAAA
The DNA here is from genome assembly GCA_002256685.1 of Methylococcaceae bacterium NSP1-2. GTDB lineage: Bacteria > Pseudomonadota > Gammaproteobacteria > Methylococcales > Methylomonadaceae > UBA4132. The sequence goes on from NQJH01000272.1 coordinate 7,129, forward strand.
TTATCATTCTCCTGTTTTAAGGGTATTGTTTGATGCAGTTCGTTCTTACAGGTGGTCAGATGAAGGTGATTTACTAAGAACCGTCGCATCTATAAATAATCCTAGTAGGTCTTCATTATTTAAAGTTGATAATTCAAGCTGGGTAAAATGGTTTCATGAAGAAACTTATGATATTCATAAAGAGAGAGATATTAAACATTTCGCTATTTACACATCTGACGATTGTATTGATGTGCTATCAGAATTTGAACCTAAAGTG
>NQJH01000273.1 GCA_002256685.1 Methylococcaceae bacterium NSP1-2
GGGGTATCGAGAGCAACTTTTTGACTATTAAAAACCAACTTAATCGCTGTACCGCGATAGGCTTGCAAGGCTTTTTGTAACATATCTTCGGCTAACGCGCCTCTGATACGATCCGAGTCTATGAATAAGCTACACACCTTGTCATCCATATACTCTAAGGCACAATCATTCGCTAAGGCTTTGCCCGGTCCGTTAAGATTTAACTGGGTAATGATGGATGCCCAATCATTACTAGAGCTGGTTTGTTGTACAGGTGTGGCTACCACAGGCGGTAATGTGGATGCTGTAACAGTCGTTGGTGGTGCAACAGTTTTAGCAACGGCTAGGGATGCGGGTTTATTCGTAACCGGTTCATCCGTGACGGGTTTAAAGGTCAACATTCGCAACATTAGCATTTCAAAACCGCTGCGCGAATCGGGGGCTAAGTCTAAATCACGTTGCCCTATTAAAGCGATTTGATAATATAACTGGACATCTTCTGGACTCAGTAACGCCGCTAAGGTCGTGAGCATCTCGGTATCAAAATCAGGATCGATAGCGGTTGGTAAATGCTGCACTAAAGCGATACGGTGCAGAACTTGTAATATTTGCTGTAATACTTCGCCAAAATCGGATTGAGTATTGGCAATGTCGTTTATTTTATCGAGTATCGTGACCGCGTCTGCTCTCGCTAACGCCGTTAGTAAATCTTCAACGGGTTGTTCGGCAACCATACCCAACATGGCATTGACATCTTCACTCGCCACTTTACCGTTACCAAACACAATCGCTTGATCTAATAAACTTAAGCCATCACGCATACTGCCATCGGCAGAGCGGGCTAATAATTTTAATGCGGCGGTTTCAAAGGTTATTTTTTCTTCATGCAGAATAAATTCCATCTGCGCCAAAATTTGGCTAGGCGTTAAGCGTTTTAAATTAAATTGTAAACAGCGTGATAATACGGTGACAGGGATTTTATGTGGGTCAGTCGTCGCTAATAGGAATTTAACATGCGGCGGCGGCTCTTCCAATGTTTTCAACAAAGCATTAAAACTATGCCCTGAGAGCATGTGAACTTCGTCAATTAAATAAACTTTGTCATCGACTTCAATTAAATCTAAAAATCGACCTTCATCCAAATCACGGCAAACCTTACAAACGCCGCAAGGATTAGCATCGTGTAGATTTTCACAATTCATAGCTTTGGCTAGAATGCGGGCTATGGTAGTTTTACCTACGCCGCGTGTGCCAGTAAATAAATAAGCGTGATGTAAGCGATTGTGTTGTAACGCGTTGATTAACGATTTGACGACGTGTTCTTGTCCGACAACTTCTGTGAAATTATGGGGTCGCCATTTTCTAGCAAGAACTTGATAATTCATTGCAGGCTATGAAGGGAGATAATTGGGAATTGGGCGGCGATCATACCAGCCACATCTCGGCACACGAATCTGCTGCTACCGTTGCTTCCTTCCGGACCTGGCGGGGTTTACAGCGTATCGTTGCGAGAGGACCGATACAATCACCATTACAGTTTAGCCGTATGGCTAAAGAGCTGCTATTATCGGGGATAATGATTAATGTTGCAACCAATTTCTGTAAAAAATGTGTAATTATCTATAATGCAAACAATTCGCGCATCTTTTTACCCGGATGTTCTGCCCGCATAAACGCTTCGCCGACTAAAAAGCCATAAATTGCGTTATCTAACATTAACTGCACGTCATCATGACTGTGAATGCCGCTTTCGGTAATAATTAGGCGATCTGCTGGAATAGCCGCTTGTAGGTCTAAAGTGGTTTGTAACGCGGTGTTAAAAGTACGCAGATTGCGATTATTAATACCAATCAATTTAGTATCTAGCGATAAAGCCCGTTGCAATTCATCGGCATCATGGACTTCAACTAACACATCCATGCCTAATTTAGTCGCTAAATCGGCTAACTCGTGCATTACGCTATCTTCTAATGCGGCAACTATTAACAAAATACAATCCGCACCTAACGCCCGCGCTTCATAGACTTGATACGCATCAATCATAAAATCTTTGCGCAATACCGGCAGTGGCACACGCTTTCTAACCATTTCTAAATAGGCTTCTGAACCTTGGAAATACTCTTTATCCGTCAGTACTGATAAACACGTTGCACCATTCATTGCGTAATCTTGAGCAATAGTGACGGGTTGAAAGTTTTCTCGAATCACGCCTTGGCTGGGTGAGGCTTTTTTAATTTCCGCGATAATAGCCGGTTTTTTTGCCAGAATTTTACTTTGTAACGCATTAGCAAAACCGCGTGGACGCTCTACGCCACTGGCAATTTCTTCTAGCATGTCGATAGGCGCGTTTACTTTACGTCTAGCGACTTCTTGTTGTTTGGTAGCGAGGATGGTTTTTAAAATATCGGGGGTATTCGTCATAATTTTTCGTCTATTTATAAAGAGTTGGAATAAGTAATCAACGCGTCAAATTTAGCTTTTGCCGCACCACTAGCAATAACACGTCCTGCGGCGGCTATGCCCTCCGCTAAAGTATCGGTAAGTTGTGCCGCATAAATCGCCGCGCCCGCATTGAGTTGAACAATGTCCCGCGCCGCACCCGCTTGATTGTTCAGCACCGCTTGAATCATCACCAAGCTATCGGCGGCATTTTCAACCGCTAATTCAGTCAGACTAGAACGCTGAAAGCCAAATTGTTCAGGGCTAATAGTATAAGTGCTTACCGCGCCATTTTTTAATTCGGCAACGTGAGTAGGCGCGGCAATGCTAATTTCATCCAAGCCATCTTCCGCATTGACCACTAACACATGCTGACTCCCCAGTTTTTTTAACACCTGCGCCAATGGCTCAACCCAGTGTTGAGAAAAAACCCCGATGAGTTGATTCGGTGCGCCAGCAGGATTAGCTAACGGCCCTAACAAATTAAACAACGTTCTAACGCCTAACTCTTTGCGGGCATTTCTAGTGTGCTTCATCGCGCCATGATAATTCGGTGCGAATAAAAAACCGACACCCAGCGTATTCACACACTCTGCGACTTGTTCAGCCGTTAGATTGAGATTAATCCCCGCCGCTTCTAATAAATCAGCACTACCAGAGCGGCTAGACACTGCACGATTGCCATGTTTAGCCACTTGTCCACCTGCTGCCGCGACTACAAACGCCGAGCAAGTAGAAATATTAAAGGTATTAACACCACCACCGCCCGTGCCGCAAGTGTCAATAACATGCTCACCTGACACCGTGACTTTAGTCGCTAACTCGCGCATGATCTCAGCGGCAGCGGCAATTTCATCAACCGTTTCACCTTTACAACGCAAGGCGATAAGAAAACCTGCCAGCTGGGCATCAGTTACACCACCTGTCATAATCTGGCGCATCACTGCCCGCATTTGTTCAGTGCTTAGGTTTTGTTGGTTTAATAGGGTTTGTAGGGCTTGTTGTATTTGCATAATGAACTTACTGTTATAAAAACCTTTCTGCATTCCTACGCTGAGCATGGGAACGATGTCATGTAACCGTCGCTATTGTTTCATATCCAACTGCTGCACAACTCAAGCGCGTAATTTTCCAAAGCTTGAACAATCGACTGATTGGCAGTGGTGTCAGTTTTCAACTCGTTTAAACGCGCAAAATAATTATCGAATGTTATGCCCGCGCCTGCTTGTTGACCTGTTAAGCGGTTTTTACAAAAGCTTTGCCAGCGTTGGTTTTCTTCTGAATTTAGCGTATTGGGATAATTACGCGCTCGGTATCGAAACAGCATTTCCCCTAAGCGTTTATCGGTGAATTTGAATGAGTTGGTGGCTAATTGTTCAGGCGACAGGATGCGAACTTTTGCCATCGTGGCTTTATCGGCATCGGCGAAAAAACCGCCGCTGTAGATGGCTAAATCGGGGTCTGTGTCTTGTCCATCACTGTGACCGCTGAATACGGCAGTTAATTTTTCGGTTAAGCCCAGTGTGGTTTTTATGGCTTCGATGTGTGCTAAACAGTTGGCTAAGTCGATATTAAGCCGCTGGGCATCGGTGGGTTTTAGTACGGCAATCGGGGCTAATACGGGGCATTTATTG
>NQJH01000057.1 GCA_002256685.1 Methylococcaceae bacterium NSP1-2
ATCGCCGCTGCCTTCTGATATATAGCCGGTAGCGAATTTTTGCCCATATCTGGAAGGCACGATTAAGCGACCTAATAACGGTAAATTCACTTGTCCGCCGTGCGTATGCCCTGCAAAAGTCATGGCAATTCTATTGGGTAATTCGTAAAAAATATCAGGATTATGAGTGAAGGCGATAATAGTAGCGGTGTCGGGAATAGCACGCAGGGCTTTATCGGTATCGTGTTGACCCATCCAATAATCGCCGATTCCTGCTAGCCAAAAATCACAACTGCCGTTTTTAATCGGTAGCGCGGCATTATCTAACAGTCGAATACCTTCATGTTGGAACGCCGCTTGTACACGGGTCGCGCTATACCACCAATCATGATTGCCTAGCACCGCATAAACACCCAATTTTGCGGTTAATTTTTTCAGTTCTTGCGCGATAGGTTCAGGTTTTACAAACGTGCCGCCCATCACTTCATGAATCACATAATCACCCGCTAATAAAATTAAGTCGGGATGAATGGCGTTAGTGGCTGCTACCACTTTAGCTAAATTATCAATACCATTATACGGTGAGCCAACGTGTAAATCAGACAGGACGACTATTTTTATCCCGTTACAGCTTGCGGGCCATTGCCGCAGTTTAATATCGGTGGATGTGGTGATAAAACTGGACGGTTCTAGCCAAAAAGCCCATAAACCCAATACTATCAATAAAATAAACAGCGATGATAGTACGAGAACAAGTTTCATTTTGCGTTTTTGTGCGGGGCGATAATAGTATCAATTCATTGGCTAAAACCGGCGAGGTTTTTAAAACCTCACCGGTTTATTCTTAATCCTAGCCTTTTATATAACTAAACCGCTGGTCATCCTTAGGCGTACCTTCAAAAACACCATTTGACTCAGCCGCTGCATCCCATAACAGCACTTCTTCAATTTTTTTCGCCAGTGCAAAATCTCTTTCCGTTACGCCTTTAGCCGAATGCGTGACTAACTTAACAATAACAAAAGCATAGGAAATGCTCATATCGGGATGATGCCATGCTTTTTCGGCTAAATGTCCGACGGTTGTTACCACCATCAGCGTAGCTTTCCAACCGCTGGTTTTTATTTTGCGACGAATCCAGCCGTTTTCATAGAACCAGTTGGGTAATTCGTCTTTTAGGCGTTGTTCGATTTCGGCATCGCTTAAAGCGATGGGGTGTTGATGTTCTGACATGACTTTCACTCCTCAAATTATATTCGGTAGGTAGCGTGTAAAAGTGGGCGCAATTTCAATCGCGTTTTTCAATAGCGTGAATTTGTCGCGCTCACCTTTATTTAATCTGTTCAATAATGCCATCCAGTTCTTCTAAACTGGAATAGGCAATCACTAATTTCCCTGTGCCGTTTTCTTTGTGGTCAATTAACACTTTCGCGCCGAGTTTGGCTGTTAAATCGTCTTGTAAGCGGCGTGTGTCATGATCTAGCACTTTTACGCTAGGCGGTTTGGGTGCTTCTTGCATTTCTTTAATTAAGCGTTCGGCGGCTCTAACCGTTAAGCCGTCTTTGGCTATTTTACGCGCTATTTCAACTTGTTTAACACCTTCTAAGGCTAACAAAGCACGGGCGTGCCCCATTTCTATCTGTTTATTAACCAATAGCGTTTTTGCTTCAACGTGCAAATCCAGTAATCGCAATAAATTGGTGACAGTGGCGCGAGATTTACCAATCGCATCGGCGATTTGTTGATGGGTCATCGAGAATTCTTCTAACAAGCGTTTTAAGGCATCGGCTTCTTCTAAAGGATTCAAATCTTCGCGTTGAATATTTTCAATCAGCGCAATTGCCATCGCGCTGGAATCATCAATCGTCTTAATAACCACAGGCACTTCGGCTAATCCTGCCAGTTGTGCGGCACGCCAACGCCGTTCACCCGCAACGATTTCATATTGATGTGGGGCAATAAGGCGCACCACAATTGGCTGAATAATGCCTTGGGCTTTAATTGAATTGGCTAAATCTTGTAGCTTTTCGGGATTAATGTCTTTGCGCGGCTGGTATTTACCACGCTGGAGGTATTCAATCGGCAGCGTTTCCAGTGCATGATGCTTGTGTTCTTTTGCAGAAACATCCCCTAATAAAGCATCTAGCCCGCGCCCTAAGCCACGTTTTTTTACATTCATAGTGTTGGTTTGTCTATATTGAGATTCTGAACCAGTGCTTCAAAGTCGTCTAGCAAGTCTTTTAATGCTTCCACTTCTTTAACCAGATTGGCGTTTTCTTTTTGTATCGCTTTCATGAGAGTGACGGCTGCTATAACGGCGTGATCGTCTAACAGTGTCGGACTAGGCTGGCTTTGCGCTAATTGTACGACTTCTTTAGCCCTGATAGGCGTAGAGACATCGACCAACAAGGCTTCCAACCCACGTCCTAAACCCCGTTTTTGCGCGGTCATAATGGGTCTTTTCTCAGCATTTCGCCGACTAAAGCGATATAGGCTAACGCCCCACGCGAGGATTTATCGTAGCTTAACACCGGTAAACCATGACTCGGTGCTTCAGCTAAGCGGATATTTCTTGGAATGCAGGTACGAAACACTTTATCGCCAAAATAGCGGAGTAATTGTTCAGACACATCCTTAGTCAAACGGTTTCTGTCATCGTACATGGTGCGTAAAATACCTTCCAAATGTAAGCTTGGATTGACAGTATCTTGAATATTTTTCAGCGTCGTCATTAACGCCGATAAACCTTCCAGTGCGTAATATTCACATTGCATCGGTATCAATAAACTATCCGCTGCCACCATTGCGTTCAGCGTCAACATATTTAACGACGGCGGACAATCAATCAAAATAAAATCGTAATTTTCTTTTATCGGCAGTAAAGCATCCGCTAATCGTTGCTCTTTACGCGCTGCCTGCATTAATTCGACCTCGGCGGCGGTCAAGTCTGAATTACCCGGAATCACCGAAAAACCAATGTTGGGTAATTCAATAATAGTTTCATTTACGGGTATGGTTGCCATGAGCAATTCGTAACTGGAATGTTGAGTGTCATGCTTATCAATGCCACAGCCCATTGCCGCATTACCTTGTGGATCAAGGTCTACAAGCAATACACGCCGCTTGGCAGCCGCTAAAGACGCAGCAAGATTGACACTGGTTGTTGTTTTTCCTACGCCACCTTTTTGATTGGTGACAGCTATTACTTTACCCACGTTCTTACCTCAGGCTAATGGTGTTTATTTCGATGTCGGGTATTTTAACGGATTTTCGTCATTGTCGTGTGTAGGGTGTATTTTGTAGCTTGGGTTAAGTGATAGCCGTAACCCAACATAAACGCGGATTGTATCGGGTTACGCTACGCTAACCCGACCTACAAACTAGGAAAAATTGAAGCCATCCATGGCGCATTAAATCCTTGCGTCAGCGTTTTATGCTTTCATTTTTGCTTTCAACGCCGCAACGCGTTCTGCGGCGGACATGGTGCTAACCGCAGGTGCGCTTGCTTGTTTAGCTTGCGCCATCATCGCTTCCATTTTTTCAGCTTGGCTTTGTGGTTTTGTGGTGATTTCACGCACAGTTTTAGCGGCTTCTGCTTCGATTTTGGCTTTGTTAGCAATTTCTTGTAACTTTCTCACGGCGGTAGATTCTGCGCCGATACCGTTTTTTAAATTGGCTAATTCCGCTTGACGCTCGGCTTTAAGCTTTTCTTTTTCCACTTGGCTTTCAGCCAGTTTGACATCACGCAGGGCTTTGGTGGTTATTTTGTCAAAGTCATTCAGTTGTGAGGTTAGAATTTTCAAAATATCATCCAACTCGTCTTTTACCGCTTTTGCCTCTGCCGCTTCTTCAATTTCTTGCGGGAGTTGCGCTTGCGCTTCTTCAATGCCTGCATAAAAATCATTAAAGGCGGCTTCGCTGATTTCTTTACGCTCTAACTGCCCAACCATAATATCCAGCGTGGCTAAATATTCATTAATTTGAGCTTGCTTAACCACGACATCATTTTGTTCTTTGTCATAATCGTGTTTAGCAGCGGCAAATTTTCTAGCCACGTTTTGAATTTTTTCAGCTAACGCATCTCTGTCTACTTCGGTTGCAGTTTCAGGATCAAAAGCCACTAACGCGCCTACTAAACTTTCACCTGCTTGATCTACTTGCGCACCAAATAACCGACCTAATAACGAAAACGTACCCATTTATCTCTCTCCAAGTGTAAATTAAATAACTTTAATATTGGTTCTTTCTAACTTAATAGCAAAAATATACTCTGCTAAAGGAAGCTGGTCTTCTATGGTAATTTCTTTACCATTGTGTGAAGTTGTTACCCAAAAAGCAACGATGAGTTCCTCAAATAGTGAGTTTTGCAAGCTGCGAGAATGCGGCATTAAATTCATAATCCGTCTACTTTCGCCTGTCGTACCGTTAGCATCGAAGATAACCGTTTCTACACCGTTAAAGGCGGGCATAAAATCTTCCTCTTCATTTGCCCGACTGTAGGTCACGCCGTCTTCATCGCCATTAACGGCTAAGCGTTTATCCACTTCGGCACGAGATAAAAAGGTGTATAAATCCTCGCGGGAAAAATTATAACTAGGTTCGCCTAACCCTGATTCATTATCACCTAGAAAAAATAAAATATCTTCTTCGCCTGTCGGTGGTTCGGTCACACTGGAGCAAAATAAAATTTCATCAATGTTTTCGACATTATTACTATCGGATAGAGTTTGTAAAAACAGCCTTTTTCTCTCGCCTTCTTGATTAAAATAAAAACGGTGGATTTTTTTGTTCTCCATGCCATCTATTTTAATGCTGGAAATTGATTTAACGCGTAACACTTTAAGATTATCAAGCAGTACATCAATCATTGCCCCGTGCGTCATCGCCGAGAGAATAGGATTAATTTCAAACGTGACGGTGCTATTAAAGTTTATTTTTAACGGCAAGTTAGCATCTTGCGCCGTTGATTCGCCAGCAAATAACTTACCAAAAAAAGAAAAAATATTCATCTGCGAGTCCTAAAGTCTGTAAATCGTGTTGGAGCTGTTACGTTTTTTTAACCAAAAAATAACGAATACAATGCCACCGACCACTAAAAATATTGTAAACCATGACGTGCCGCCGCTGTTAGCAGGTTCGGGTTGGGTATCGGTGGTATTAATTGGCGTATTGGGTAAGTTTGACACAGGTGGCATCGGTGTGACAGCGGGGCGTTTATTATTGTTATTGATAGCAATTTGCGCGGCGGTTTGTGCGGCAGCAATAATTTGTTGCTGACGTTTAGCATCGGCAATTTGTTTTTGTATCGCGTCTAACTGCTGTTCTTGTCGTCTGTTGGCGTTGTTATCTTGTACAGGTGCGGGAACGTTGGCGACGACAGGCGGCTTGTTACGTTCTTGCCAAGCTTTTTTAGCCTGATTGGTTTTAGCAATGTTGGAAAATATTGAATCTGTCGTACTGGTATTTTTTTTCGGTTTCGACGAAGAGCTACTGCTAGTCGTGGTACGCGATTTTGAAGTACTGGAATGCGAACTGTCTGAGGTACTGCCGGTTCTTGCTTGTGCTACTGAGGTTATGCCTAAAAAAATCATCAGCATGATGATAAGCGATATGCTCGTTAGTTTTTTCATAACATCTTCCTTTTTTGTCGGACGGTTATTGGAGTGTGTCTATTAGAGCAGGATATTCACTTTTTGGACAGTCCTAGCAAAACATAAAATATCTACCTAGTCGATACTTTACTATGTCTCACGCACTGAGTCACTGCCCACAGTTAAGGGTATTTTTATCATGCTGTAGGTGCGGATTCATCCGCACAGCGCGAATAAATTCGCGCCTACACTTGGCAGTGACGTGCTACGGGGGAATTCATGCAATGAACCCCTACATAACTTTAGTTAAAGCTGTAAAATAGTCCTTTTTTCATTTTCTTAACTAAATCCATGCGTACCTCTCAATTCCCCCTTAATACTGTAAAAGAAACCCCAGCCGATGCTGAAATTGCTAGCCATCAGTTAATGATTCGTGCGGGACTGATTCGTAAACTTGCCGCTGGTCTATATAGCTGGCTACCTTTGGGGCTACGCGTATTACGCAAAGTCGAAAAAATCACCCGCGAAGAAATGGAAAAAGCCGGCGCGTTAGAAGTATTAATGCCCGCGTTACAACCTGCTGAACTGTGGCGAGAGACAGGACGCTGGGATCAGTACGGTCCTGAATTGGCGCGCTTAAAAGACCGTCATGAGCATGAGTTTTGCTTAGGACCAACCCACGAAGAAATTATCACCGATTTAGCACGGCATGAACTGAAAAGCTATAAACAATTACCGATTACTTATTATCAAATTCAAACTAAATTTCGTGATGAAATTCGCCCGCGTTTTGGCGTAATGCGTTCGCGTGAATTTATTATGAAAGATGCCTACTCGTTTCATTTAACCCAAGAATCGTTGCAAGAAACTTACGATGTAATGTACACCGCCTACAGCAATATTTTTGATAAGTTAGGGCTTAACTACCGTGCGGTGATTGCCGATTCTGGTTCAATTGGTGGTGCGGTTTCACATGAATTTCATGTATTAGCCGATTCTGGTGAAGATGCGATTGCGTTCTCTACGGGTAGCGATTATGCGGCAAACGTGGAAAGTGCCACTGCTTTACTTGAGGAACAAACCCTAGCTGAACCCAGCGAAACCTTTGAAAAAGTCGCTACACCGACGCAAAAAACCATTGCTGAAGTAAGCGAGTTTTTAAACGTCCCCGCGCAACGCATTTTAAAAACCCTCGCTATCATGCAAATGCAGCGTGATGACGAAGGTAATGTCATTAAAGAAACATTTTATGACTTATTCTTACGCGGCGATCATGAACTCAATGAAATCAAAACCCGCAAAATTATCGGTGAGTTTCGTTTAGCAACTGATGAAGAAATTACTGCCCATCACGGTTGTGGCGCGGGCTTTTTAGGACCCAAACTGGATGCCACTCATGCCTGTTTATTTGACCACTCCGTTAAATATCTCAACGATTTTGTTTGTGGTGCAAATGAAGCTGGCTTTCATTTACGCGGTTGTCATTGGACAGCAGACCCGCACACGAAAGCCTTTTATGAAAAAGCCACCTTCCACGATTTACGCAATGTAGTTGCTGGCGATAAAAGCCCAGACGGTAAAGGTGAAATCACTTTAGCGCGTGGTATTGAAGTCGGGCATATTTTCCAACTCGGCACTAAATACAGCGAGTCCATGAAAGCGGGTATTATTAATGAGGGCGGCAAATATCAAACCATGATTATGGGCTGTTATGGTATTGGTATTTCTCGCGTCGTCGCAGCGGCTATTGAACAAAACCATGATAAGCACGGCATTATCTGGCCTAACAATATCGCACCGTTTCAAGTGGCTATTTGCCCAATGAATATGCACAAATCTGAACGCTTAAAAGAAGCCTCAGAACAACTGTATGCCGATTTAATAGCGGCAGGCTTTGATGTGTTATTTGATGATAGAAAAGTCCGTGCAGGTTTTATGTTTGCGGATATGGAACTGATCGGTATTCCCCATTACCTGATTGTCGGTGATCGCGGTTTAGATGCAGGAACAGTTGAATATAAAGACAGAACTGCGTCAGAAAATGAAGTGATTCCACTGGCGGATATTGTTGAATTTTTGAAAGCTAAGTTGGTTTAATTTCAGTGGGGGCAATCCCTTGTGGTTGCCCTGTCACACAGACCTACCCCTACGGCAATGCGTCATGAGTGAGCGCGAATGAATTCGCGCCTACTTCCACGCATCAATAAACGGTTGATAAAATCCTAAATCCTGCACTATTGCCCCGCGTTGAGTCACTAAAGCAGATGCAAAATCCTGCGCTCTGTCCATCGTTAGTTGCAATGACCAGCCCCGTTGTAAGCCTAATAACAGCACCGCCGCAAACGCATCTCCCGCTCCGACCGTATCAACAATAGGCAATACACCACGCGGCTTAACGGCAACAAATTCGCCCGATTGGCTCATTGCCGCAGCTCCTTGCTCGCCACAAGTAACAATCAACACCTCTAAATGATGTCGTGCTAAAAACAACGTCATTGCCTTTGTTAAGTCGGTGGGAAAAGGTTGTAAATGCGCGAGTTCATGCTGATTGAGTTTGACCCAATGCGCTTGATCGATGATGTGCTTCACTTGCTTTGCCCTGATGTCGGGCTTTTAATACTTCAAGTGCATGGGCAGAGATAGCGTGCCGCAATGCCAGCGTACCGTGATAAATGACAGCGTATTGAGCCTCTAAATCCAATTGATCGGCAGCAATAAAATCGTAAGCTTGATTGGACAAAATGGCATAACTTGGCTCACCCTCGTTAAAACTAATCTGCACCACGCCCGTTGAATGGTCGTAATCGGTTTGTAGTTGATTCGTTGCCATTCCCCCTATTTGCATGGCGTGTT
>NQJH01000058.1 GCA_002256685.1 Methylococcaceae bacterium NSP1-2
GAGTAATTGTTAATGTTTTCATTGTTGCGGTGTAAGTCTGTAAAATAGCTGGCTATTCTATAGGTAAGTGTGTTGAAAAACTAACACTGACCTCTATATCTGCTGTTTTTTACGGAGTCAGTTATGCCAATTTATGAATATCAATGTAAATCTTGCGGTCATACGCATGAAGCGTTACAAAAGCTCAACGCCGAACCGTTAATCATTTGCCCTGCTTGCACAAGACCCGAACTGATGAAAAAAATCTCGGCAGCAGGCTTTCGATTAAAAGGCACTGGCTGGTATGAAACTGATTTCAAAAGTGGCACTAAGAAAAATGTCGCCGGTGAAGCCAGTTCCCCTGCTAAGCCAAGTGCTAAAAGCGAGTAATACGGAGTAAAACAGCTTTAGCTGTTTTATGTTCAATAGCTGAAGCTATTGGACTCCACAACAACTTTTTTAAACCAACAAGGAAACCTTATGCGTACTCACAAGTGCGGAGAATTAAACACTCAACAACTAGACCAAACTGTTTCTATCTGCGGATGGGTACATAGACGACGCGATCACGGTGGCGTTATTTTTATCGATTTGCGCGACCGTGCGGGCTTGGTGCAGGTTGTGGTTGATCCTGATTATGCCGAAGCCTTTGCCACCGCTGAACACGTTCGCAGTGAATATGTCTTACAAATTACCGCTGTGGTGCGTCATCGTCCAGAAGGCACGGTCAACGCCAATATGCACTCTGGCGAAATTGAACTGTTAGCCAAAGCCATCGTGGTCTTAAACGAATCGGAAACGCCGCCGTTTCCTGTTGAAAGCGATATCGAAGTCAACGAAGAATTGCGTTTGAAATACCGTTACATCGATTTACGCCGTACTGTGATGCAGGAAAAAATGAAAGTACGCCGTGATGTCACTCGCGTATTAAGAAATTTTCTCGATGACAATGAATTTTTTGAAATCGAAACGCCGTATTTGACTAAAGCCACTCCAGAAGGGGCGCGTGATTACATCGTACCTAGTCGCACCCACGAAAATTCATTTTTCGCACTGCCGCAATCGCCCCAACTGTATAAACAAATTGGTTGCAGGTTTTGACCGTTATTATCAAGTCGTGCGTTGCTTCCGTGATGAAGATTTACGCGCCGACCGTCAACCTGAATTTACTCAGCTTGATATTGAAACCTCGTTCATGACCGAAGACCAAATCATGAATGTCATGGAAGAAATGATTCGCCAGTTATTTGCCAAAGTCATCAACGTGGAACTGGATGCAAAATTCCCACGAATGAGCCACGCCGAAGCCATCTCACGTTATGGTATCGACCGCCCAGATTTACGCATTCCGCTGGAATTAGTGGACATCGGCGAAGATATGAAAGCAGTCGATTTCAAAGTCTTTTCTGCGCCTGCGAATGATCCTAAAGGGCGCGTAGTTGCTATGCGTGTACCGAATGCAGGTGATTTAAGCCGCAAAGACATCGACGAACTCACCAAATACGTCAGCATCTACGGCGCGAAAGGTTTAGCTTACATCAAAGTCAACGATATAGATGCTGGCATTGATGGCTTGCAATCGCCTATCGTTAAATTTGCCCCCGCTGAAGTCTGGGCAAGCGTCATGGCTAAAACTGGCGCACAAACAGGCGATTTAATTTTCTTTGGCGCGGATAAAGCCCACATTGTCAACGAAGCAATGGGCGCGTTACGCGTTAAATTAGGACATGATTTAAAACTGTTACAAGGCGAGTGGAAACCTGTCTGGGTGGTTGATTTCCCGATGTTTGACTGGGATGAAAAAGCTGGACGCTACAACGCTATTCATCACCCCTTCACCGCGCCCAGTTGTTCAGTTGAAGACTTAGTCGCCAATCCAGCATCAGCTTTATCACGCGCTTACGACTTAGTCTTAAACGGTACCGAAGTCGGCGGCGGGTCAATCCGTATCAATCGCACCGCTATGCAGCAAACCGTATTTGAAATTTTAGGTATCGGCGAAGAAGAAGCCCGCGAAAAATTCGGCTTCCTGTTAGATGCTCTGAAATACGGCGCACCTCCTCACGGTGGTTTGGCATTCGGTTTAGACCGTTTAGTGATGTTGATGACCCACTCAACGTCTATCCGTGATGTGATTGCTTTCCCTAAAACCCAATCTGCTGCTTGCCCATTAGTCAGCGCACCTGCGGTTGTTACCGATGAACAATTGAAAGAATTGGGTATTCGGTTAATTAAACCAGCGGGAAAAGCGAAAGAGTAAATCGCTTTAATTAGATTGTGTAGGCGCGAATTTATTCGCGCCTACACGGTTCGCGTATTGGCGTAATAGCCATTCAAGAATAGCTCCGAAACTCACACCCAGCAGATAGGCGAGCAAATCGACAGTGTGAAAGTGCGAACCCAACACCAGATGACCTAGCGTTGTTTGCCGAATAGTATTTATCCATAGTGCTTGATACAGTTGGCTAAACTCGACTGTGAAAGAAATGGCAACTGCGAAAAGCGCGGTTTGATAGGTACACAACGCCGGACACAACAAACCAATCAACAGAAAAACCATCAATGCCCACAGTGCGTCACCCGGATATTTGCCTAGGAACAAAGGGAAGAGTCCAGCGAACTTTCGTGAGGCAATACCGATAGCGACAACCATCACCACTGCCACAAGATAAAGCAGTCTATTTCGGTGCGATGAGGTTATTTTAATCATCGTGCTAGACGATTTTACAAGGAATGACCGAGTCTTCATCATACGAATAAACTGCGCATAAACGATGATAACCGTCTGCGACAATCACTTTGCCATTGTTTGCATCTCTTACTAGCAGTAGCGGTGACAACTCATGCTCCTTTTCTATTTTCTTTTGATCTTTTTCAACATGGCTATTGCTGACACCCAGTAATGACAAACTCGATGCCCTGAAAATATCCTTCGCTTTAAATTCTGACAGTGGTGCCTCTTTTAACTTAGCGACATACAAAGCTGCCGTCTGCACATCATAAATTAGATTTAGATAAGACAATGCGGCGGGATAGTTATGGGCTTCTGGTTCATTAAACCATTTGATTTCAACCTGATCTGACATGGATTTCCCCCTGTTTTATTTATAACACGCCACTTTCTAACTCTTGTAAATAGATGAAGTGGGGTGTTTTCACCCCCGCCTTTTTCCTGATTTCTACTAACTCTGGGGATTCAAAAAAACGACGAGCATTAGCCAACGACGACCACTCTGAAAAATGAACGATAGCATTTGCATCATCGGCGTAGCGCAATAACTGATAACTAATTTCCCCTGCGGTTTTTCTAATATCTGCCGCTTCATCAAAAATGGCTTTCCATACGGGGTAGGCATCAATCTCATGAATAATTAAGACGTGTTGCATAAGAACTCCAGTGATTTTTAACAACTAATCATAATAAAAAAGCCCAGATTGCTAAAAACAACCGAGGCTTTTTAATTTTCAAAAATACAAGTAGTTAGAAGGCTTTATTGAAGCTTAGGCAAATGCTCAGGAAGATGTGTGCGTATCTCATCAGCACTTAGGGTGACAATATTGCTGTCAAGCTCGAAACAAACCCGTTTTTTTATTTGCCCTGATAACTGATTGCGCAACAAGCCCAAAAAAGAAGGCTCTGCAACGAGCAGTAATTGTTCGAATTTATGTTCGTTGTGCGCGGCTTCCAAATGCTTAGCAACCAGATGTGCAAAATTGTCGGCTTCATGTTTTTTGGGATCGGTGGGCTGTTCAAACGCATGACCTACCGCGCCTTCGCCTTTAATTTTTCCGGGAAAATCAGATGTTATTTCCCTATCATGTAAACGACCTTCCAAATGTGTCAGTGTCTCAATTTCAGTGAGTGAAGAAGACTCGCTTTCGGCAGTGAAAAAACGAGCAATACTATTATTAGCAACGACTATCCAAGTTAATTTCATGGCTATTCTCTCTAAGATTTATCTAAAATAGGGGACCGTATTGTTAAATTGGCAAACGTATTATTTAAAAATAACGGCTAGGATTTTAAGGAACTAAAAATGTGTTCAAGGTTATGCTCGTTGCTTTTTGAAATAACAACGTGACAAAAAGCACATAAAACTAACCTACACTGGACCGAGGCACGAAACCCAACTTTTAACCCTTTCGTTGTAATTAATACATTCACCTCTAACCCGCATAATCATTCTCGACTGAAAGAGCAGAAAAGACAATCACTTAAAATAGAGTATTAAAGGATATAAAATGGGTATTAAAAATATCCCATAAAACCTATCTACGATAATTTATCGCTTGATGGCTAAAACTAATACACCACTGGCAACCAATGCAATACCCAACCATTCTTTGATGGATGGGCGTTCGCCGAGAAAAGCAACAGCAAATAGGGCAACCAGCACCACGCTAAACTTATCCACTGGCGCGACTTTTGAGGCATCGCCCATTTGCAATGCGCGAAAATAGCACACCCAAGAGATACCAGTCGCAATGCCAGAAAGACTCAGAAAAAGCCATGTTTTGGCGGGTAACACGAAGGGATTACTCCATTTTCCAGTCAACCAAATGAAACCCGATAACACGAAGGCGATAATAACCGTGCGAATCAGTGTTGCAAGGTCAGAATCCACACCGCGAATACCGATTTTCGCAAAAATTGCAGTGAAGGCGGCAAACACCGCTGAGAGTACCGCCCAGAAAAACCAGTTGTTTAAGGGAGTCATAATTTCGAGAGTCCTAACATAATCCGCAAAAACGTCATCAAAAAAAACCGAAGAAAAATATAACAGCGGCTTGTTCTTTTGTCGCACCACTGGCTGAACCTATCAGACTGCCGTTTTCCCTTACATCACCGTTGTCTTCAATTTTTCCTCTGAGACTGCCGTCAATTCTAACATCCCCATTGGATTCTACTTTTCCTACCAGACTACCGTTTTTTCGTATGCCGCCATCAGCTTCAATGCGTCCCTGTATGCTACCGTTGACACGAATGTCGCCATTTGACTCAAACCGACCTTGAATACTGCCGTTGATACGCACATCGCCGTTTGATTCAACATCACCAAAAAGAGAGCCGCCACGTCTAAGTTCAGCGTTAACGGTGCTAACCGATAAAAAAAGCAGACCGGCAAAAATAAATTGTGCGATTTTCATAAAATTAACTCCTATGTTAATTATTACAGTGTGAGGATAATATGGGACATTATTTTTATCTTATGCTTTCTGAATAGCATTCGGCAAACTCTATCTTTCAACCCTAACTTACTAATTTATTACTATGTCACTCAATGTATTCCTAGAAAAAATCCGCAATCATCTCCCTGTCAGTTTTAATGAAACTATCGCCGTTATTACTGAACATTACCATTATCAGCCTACCGAATTTAGCAATGGTTTATTAGTCAATTTAGCGGGAACTAACGAAGGTTCTTGTAAAATTTTTGCCTTTGCTTTAATGCACCAGCTAAGTGAGCCGCAAACTTTAACGCTATTCGGTGATTATTATCTTGATGTGTTAAGTGAGCCTAACGGTTCAGATCATCAAAACATTAGGAATTTTATGCGTGATGGCTGGCAAGGTATTTGCTTTAAGGGTGAAGCATTAACGGCTAAGTAGTTTAACTTACAGTCGTAAGAAATGCCGCTGAATCGGCGGATAAATACACAATAATGGATTAATTAACTTTATGATTTACAATCTATTTTCAAATTTATCCGCTCTAAATATTTTTATTTATATTGACACTGAAAATATAGTAGTTTAAAAGTTCCATCTACGGGTGCAAACTCGGTTCATATTTAGGTAGTTGCAGGTCACTTGTCCCACTTTTGATTGTTAACTGAATTCTGAGAGCCATCGATGATTTCACATGCCCTAACTATTATTGCCAACGAATTAGAAGCGCATCTTCGGTCTGCTTACGCGCCTAGCAATCCCACTGAGAAGATGGTGTACTTGGGTAATATCGCTGAGGGTGTCGGTACCGTAGGGATTCCTAGAGGCATTATTAATCTGTCTGTCGTCAATATAAAAGAAGAAAAAACGCTAAAAAATCTGCCCCATTATGTGCGCAATGACGCAACCCTCACTACCCGTTATGAAAACCCGCCGGTTTTTCTTAATTTTCAAATTCTAATCACAGCGACTCACGCGCAAGAAAAATACAGCGATGCGTTATTGGCATTGTCCAGAGTGATTCGGTTTTTTCAATTTAAAAATGTCTTTACTCAGGATAACGTCGCTCTCAATTCTATTGATCAAGGCGCACCTAGCAACGCACTCGACCAGCTCACCTCATTCAAACTCATTTTTGATTTGTATTCACCGACGATGGAAGAAATTAACCATTTATGGGGAACGCTAGGCGGTAAGCAGTATCCTTTTGTGCTATACACCATGCGACTGCTCGACTTGCAATTCAAAGCCATACAAAGTGAAAGCGGTGTTATTACTGAAATCGTCAGTGATTTTTATCACAAAAAACCGGTGGCAGTCTCATGAGCGAACGTCTAAGCAGCAACTATCAGAATTTATTTCAGATACAGATTCTGCATCATTATTGGTTGGATGAAGGCGCGACTTTGTTCGATAAAATAACCAATCCAGCCCAAAAAACTAATCGGTTATTGACTTATGACCTGAGAGATTTTTTAACCGTCACACCCACCGAAGAAACAGCGAAAACATTAAAAGCACTGTCCTGCATTTATCGAACAACGGCTTTAGGGCTTCTGGTTGCGGTTCAAGAAGGAGTTATTATTCCCAAAGATACTGTATTTGAATGGATAGTGACTGTAAAAAACCCCGATTTTTCCAATTACACCTCGCTGACGCTACGCAATCAAAAAATTTACACGTTCTATCATCCGCTGGAAGACAAGGTTTATCGCTACAAAGAAAATGTTCCCGTTTTAGCCAATCTGACGGGTGTTACCAGAGGAGCTGGTTCTAATAAAACGCTGTTCTTGTCGCAAGAAATTCCTGCATTGGCAGTCGATGATCAAATAGAAGCCCTGATATTATCAGGCAATAAAGTAAAACAGTTGATTAGTGATCAACCCAATGCAGCAACAAAAACAATTGGCTCTCCAGCGAATTCCTTGCCGGTTTTTATTCATCAAGGTGACGTACCCATAATCACACCACCCGCAGGGCTAGACGGTATCCCACCAAAACGAGGGATTCTTTTGACTGACGTTATTCCAGACACTGTTTTCGCACTTATTCGTCTGAATGCCATTAGAGCTGATAACGATATTTTTAGTTTTGTAGACAATAGTGGGCTTGCCAAAGCAAATCCGCCCCTATTCCAAATTCGTTTTAAAAACCGTTCGACTATTTGGCAATACTTCAATAAAAGCAACGGGGTTTTTAAATCTGAGGAAGCGAATCCGTTGCCGCTAACCTATTTTGGAAATGCGGGTACGAAACAAAAACCTTCGGCGGGATTGCCGAAAGCCATCAAGGATGGTGTCAGAATAACCCGACTCGTGTCGGAAATTTTTGAATAACCCTTTCATCTTCACGACAACAAACGGAAAACACCATGGCTATCTATAAAACTCCTGGGGTTTATATCGAAGAAATCCCCAAATTTCCGCCTTCGATTGCAGCCGTAGAAACAGCGATACCGGCATTCATCGGCTATACCCAAAAAGCAGATAAAATTAAACCTAGCGACCTTATCAACTTACCGACGAAAATTGGCTCTATTGCAGAATACGAAGCGTATTTTGGCGTAGGCGCAGACCCCACCGTTAGTAATGTCAGCTTGGATGACAGTAAAAACTTCAAATCAGCGGTCATCGGCAATATATTTTTTATGTACGACAGCTTACGACTGTTTTATGCCAATGGCGGCGGCGATTGTTATATCGTTTCAACGGGTCTATATGACACCGCAGGAAAAGCGGCGGGTGACTTTACGGGAACAGGGAAAGGCATTGATGCACTGGTAAAAGTCGATGAGCCGACCATCCTCGTATTTCCCGATAATTCTTTGCTCACGACCGGCAGTGATTTTTACAGCGTCTACGATGCTGCACTGGATCAATGTGGTAAATTGATGGATCGAGTTGGTTTATTTCATGTTAAAGAAGCCGATCCCAAAGGTAGCGAGTTTCGCTCAGGTTCAGGCATTAAAGACCTGAAATACGGCATGACTTATTCACCGTGGTTAGAAGTCAATTTCCCGAAAAACATCAGCTACCGTAGTTTTAAAAATGTTATCACTGTTGGTGCGACTAATTTTAAATTAGCGGATTTGACCGATGATGTAGCCATTAAAGCACTGGTTGCAGAATATGAACAAGTCATCGCAGACATTGATGTTATCAATACTGCCTCCGCCGCTTTAGCCAATCCCTCTAAAACCTTAAGAGATCAACTTACCGCGTTAGAAGGGGCTTATCTAGCGGCTAAAACCGTCGCTAACTTTATGCCATTGGTCAATTTTCTCTTTGAAGCCGCCAGAAAAATCGATGTCATGGTAGGTGCGGGCGTAGGGTCTGTCAGTAATGCGGATATAAAAACCAAGCTAAAAACTCTTATTAGCTCAACGCTTAAAGCACTATACACAACCCTAATTAGTTACGATAAAGAACTGGCGGCTAAGGTTTCAGGCGGCAGTTATTCCGTCCAATTCAGCACGGGGACAGTCCCTTCTGCCGCTGAATGGAGTACTATTTTTGGGGCTGGCTCTCCTGCCGCCTCTGCCGTTATTCCAGCGACTGCCGTCACCGATGCCAGTAAAATGGACAGTGTGTTGCCACTGCTGAAAACGCTTTTTGATCAAATTAACAGTGCTTGGCTGACAAGTGTCGTCGGTGTGGCGCAAAAATCAGAAACCCAAAAACACGAGGGTCTATCTAGCACTTTCCCGCTTTATAAAACTATCCTGACAGGCATTCAAAATACCAATACGACCGTGCCACCGTCTGGCGCAGTTGCAGGGATTTATGCGTATGTAGACCGTACCAGAGGGGTTTGGAAAGCCCCCGCTAATGTCAGTATTTCTGGTTGCATCGGTCCTAAAAACACCTTTACCGCCTCCGAACTGGATAACCTTAATATTGATCCAAACAGTGGAAAATCGATTAACGCTATTCGTAGTTTCACGGGCAAAGGCACGCTGGTATTCGGTGCTAGAACATTGGCAGGTAATGACAATGAATGGCGTTATGTCAGT
>NQJH01000059.1:0-818 GCA_002256685.1 Methylococcaceae bacterium NSP1-2
ATCGCCCGGTCCGGCAGGTTAACTTAGCGTTAGGAACGGCAAATCAAGCAGTATCTTCTTTTCGAAAGCTCTTTTTCATAAGTTTTTACTTGATCAAATATGGAATTCCGTGGTTGATCAATTATTATGCCCAACCTTAAACCACCAGTAACTACAGTGGCGCAAGCGTTGGTCTATCGAGGCGAAATTTTACAAGCGATACCACAGGGTTTGACGTTTACGCCGTTAATGACCTTGTATTTAACCGCCGCCACCACGGTGGAAGACATTAAAGCCGCCGCCGATTGTGAACACGTTTATGCGTTTAAATTATATCCTGCGGGTGCAACCACCAATTCTGATGCAGGGGTCGCTAATATAGCGACGATTTACCCGTTATTGGCCGCAATGGAAAAGTATGCTGTACCGTTGTTGCTACATGGCGAAGTAACCGATGAAGCCTGTGGATAGAGAGCGGGTATTTATTGACCGTCATTTGACAGCGATTACTCGCGATTTTCCTAACTTGCGCGTGGTGCTGGAGCATGTGACCACCAGCGAGGCAGTGCAGTTTGTGATAGCGGCGGGTGATAATATCGCGGCAACCATTACCCCGCAACACTTGCTATTTAATCGCAATGCGATTTTAGCGGGTGGTATTCGTCCGCATTATTATTGTTTGCCTATTTTGAAACGTGAAACGCATAGACAGGCTTTAGTCACAGCCGCAACCAGTGGCAATGCTAAATTCTTTTTAGGCACAGACAGTGCACCACACTTAACCGGTTTAAAAGAAAATGCCTGTGGTTGTGCGGGTTGTTACAGCGCGTTTGGCGCGC
>NQJH01000059.1:860-9012 GCA_002256685.1 Methylococcaceae bacterium NSP1-2
ACGGGGCAGATTTTTATCGTTTGCCCAGAAATACCGACACGGTAACCTTAGAAAAATCGACTTGGGCAGTACCCACTGCTTACGGCGACATTACGCCGTTAAAAGCGGGTGAGAACTTGAGCTGGAAACTGATTGATAGGTAGCACTGCACTACAACCACTCGTTCCCACGCGGCGCGTGGGAACGAGAAAACTATAAACTTTATTATTTGGATTGAAATAAAAACTTAATGGAAACACCAATTATCCCGCTAGACAAACGCTTTAGAGGTTATCTCCCTGTTGTTATCGACATAGAAACTGCCGGTTTTAATCCTAAAAAAAATGCTTTATTAGAAATCGCGGCGGTTATTGTTGAGCTGAATAACGATTATGAATTGGACATTACCGAACGCTATACAACGCACGTTATTCCTTTTAAAAATTCGGAGTTAGATGCTGCCGCGCTTAAATTTAACGGTATAGACCCGTATCATCCATTTCGTATGGCGATTGATGAAAAAGACGCGCTGGAGATGATGTTTAAACCCATTAAAGAGGCGATAAAACGTAATAACTGTACGAAAGCGATTTTAGTGGGGCATAACCCCGCGTTTGATATTGCGTTTTTGAATGCGGCGATTCATCGCACGCAAATGAAACGTAGCCCATTTCATCCGTTTAGCACCTTTGATACCGCGACTTTAGGCGGTTTGGCGTATCAACAAACCGTATTGGCAAAAATTGCCAAAACAGCGGGTATGGACTGGGATAGCGAAAAAGCCCATTCGGCTTTATATGACGCGGAAAAAACCGCAGAATTATTTTGTAAGATTGTGAATCGTTGGAAACATCTGGAAGCGAAAGACGTGTAAACAATGCGTAGGCGCGACGTTAGTCGCGCCTACAACAATGATTATTCTGCTACGCCATCAGCCGCTGCTAACAGGGTTGCTAACTCGCCTTTTTTGTACAAATCAGTGACAATATCACAACCGCCAACTAATTCGCCTTTGATGTAAAGCTGCGGATAAGTGGGCCAATGTGAATACTCTTTTAATGCCTCACGCAATTCGGCATCTTCAAAAATATTCACTGCCATGTATTTAGCATGACAAGCGTTTAGCACTTGTACAGTTTGCCCAGAAAAACCACATTGTGGAAAATCAGGCGACCCTTTCATGTATAAAACCACAGGATTATTTTCCAATTGGTCTTTAATTCTTTCTATAACGTTCATAATGCTTATTCGCTCAATTGATAAAAACAAATTTAGTTTATCAACTTTAAGTAATATTGCCAACGTGTGCTTTATAGTGGTTTTATTCGCTACAAAATTTTTTATTTAACAAATGATATGCAGGCTTAGCAAATGAATACTGATGATATTGCCAGAGTAAAAGACTATTTACTTAATTTACAAGACCGTATTTGTGAGGCGTTGGAAGGTGAAGAGCCTGAAGCGCGTTTCGTTGAAGATAAATGGCAACGTGCCGAAGGCGGTGGTGGCAGAACTCGCGTTTTAACGGGTGGACAGGTATTTGAACAAGGGGGAGTGAATTTTTCCCATGTAACAGGGTTTAAATTACCACCGTCAGCGACGGCTAAACGCCCTGAGTTAGCTAATCGGCAATTTCAAGCGATGGGGGTGTCGTTAGTAATTCATCCTAACAACCCCTATGTTCCTACTTCACATGCTAACGTGCGCTTTTTAATCGCCGAAAAAGAAGGCGAACCGACCATTTGGTGGTTCGGAGGCGGCTTTGATTTAACGCCGTATTATCCTTTTAAAGAAGATGTGATTCATTGGCATAAAACCGCACTTGCTGCGTGCCAGCCTTTTGGTAAAGGACTGTATCCTAAATATAAAAAATGGTGTGATGATTATTTTTTCCTGCCACATCGCAATGAAACACGCGGTGTCGGTGGTTTGTTTTTTGATGATTTGAATGAAGGCGGTTTTGAACACTGTTTTGCGTTTATGCGTAGCGTCGGCGATCATTACATTGAAGGCTACTTACCTATTGTACAAAAACGCAAAGACACGCCTTATGGAATGAAAGAACGTAATTTTCAACTGTATCGTCGGGGTCGTTATGTGGAGTTTAATTTTATTTATGACCGAGGCACGTTGTTCGGTTTGCAATCGGGCGGACGCACAGAGTCTATTTTAATGTCTATGCCGCCAGTGGCACACTGGCAATATAATTGGCATCCTGAACAAGACAGTCCAGAAGCAGAGCTTTATGAAACCTATCTGAAGCCGCAAAATTGGCTGGGGATTTGAATAGATTGCAGTTTATCGGAGTATAAACCTAGGTTTGTACTCCTAATATCTTACTTCGATTTTTTATATTTCCCGTCAAAACTCACATTATGACCGCCGCAATTGCCATTATCATCACTGACCGTCAACGATTTTTTAGCAAAGGTTAGCATGAGTTTACAATCGAACTCATCATCGCCACTTGAATAGTGCAGAGTATTACCATCAAGCGGGAATGTGCCATCCAACTCACCTATATTGACGTTGCCTGTGTCTGCATTACCTACCCATGTGGCGTTGCCTGTGATGTGTAACTGCCCATTGTTTAAATCCTGTACGCTAATAGAGGCCGTATTATCTGGCTTACGTTGATATTCACCTGAAATAGCGGGTAATTTTGCTGTCGCGTGGGTCATGGATTCAAGCTCGGTAAGGCGGGCAGCATAAACCTGATTTAAACAATCAGTACCAAGAGGGCAAGTATCGCGAACCGATTTAAGCCAATCTTGTTGCGCCGCTTTTAAAGCGGCTGGGTTCGAGGTATTTGATAACGCTTTTTTGTAGGCGATCCATAAAAATCCGTCTAAGTCAGATAATTTTGCATCGGTGCAAATCGTTTTTTCTATGGGAGTGCTGGCTTTAGCACAGTTAAAACCTGCTCCCTGAGCATGAAATGACATCACGCTCAGGGTGATAACTAGTAAATAACGGTTTGTTGTAGTCATCGTGTTATTTTATGATGTTAATGGTCATTGGATAATACCAAAGTTCGCCATTATTTGCTTTGAGACCGCCGATGATAGGAAATACGATGGCAAGAACGCCTAAAACAGCGAGTATTGGAATGCCAATGACGACAAACATTAGCACAAAGCCAATTGCTGCATAAATGAGTTCTGAGATAATCCAGTTGACAACAATTTTGCCATGTTCATCAAGTATCGGATATTCCTCTTTTTTGATTTGCCAAATAATAATGGGGGCGATTAAGCCCAGTAGTGGAATGATGTATCCCGCTAATTGTGACAGGTGTAAAAACATCGCCCATTGTCTTGCTTCTTGTTCTTTTTGATTATTTTGGTTGTCTAGCTGTTTTGAAATATCCACTTGATGCCTTCCTCTTTATTATTATTGCCTAACGCTAACAGGGCAGGGCGTGTGCCTCGCCATTTTTATGCTTTGAAATTACACAATCCAGTTTTAAATAGCAAGCTATTATAGACAGAGGGTATTCACATCATTTTAAATAATTACAAAGGTCTTATTATGTTAAAAAGTAATCTTATTTTGCACCATGCCAGTTTAATTGTTACTAATACCGAGCAATCGTTAGCGTTTTATTCGGGTGTTTTAGGATTGCAACAGATAGACAGACCTGATTTAGGTTTTCCAGGGGCGTGGTTTCAGCTAGGCGAACAGCAAATTCATTTATTAGAATTACCAAATATTGATCCTACTACCGGTCGTCCAGAACATGGTGGACGTGATCGCCATATTGCTTTAAGCACAGCGGCACTCGATCCTGTTCGGGAAGCCTTAGAAGTGGCGGGGATTAGTTATACGGTAAGCAAATCAGGGCGACGGGCTTTATTTTGTCGTGATCCAGATGGTAATGCGATAGAAATTCTGGAAAGGTAACAATTACCCACCGCCATCTCAGTTAGTTTCATTTAACACCTGCCACGCGGCATGATATTTAGCGATGCGCACTAAATCCTTGTCAGTTAAGTTGGATAGGCGCAGTACATTAATATTGTCTTCAATATCGGCTATCTTAACTTTTCTAGCGAGGGCGTTTTGCTTGGCTCTTAGCACAAAATCTGAGTAATTTTCATCGGCTTGCTTAGTAAGGCATAACACCGCTTCAACGACGATACTTGGAATGCCTTCGGCAAGCAGTTCTGAAGCGGTGATGTCTGAATCTTCAAGCACATCATGTAACAGGGCAACCGACATTTCACTGTCGATAGTCATTTTTGCCATGAGTCTAAGTGGGTGGAGAATATAGGCGCGTCCTGCTTTATCGACTGCGCCTGCATGAGCGCGAAGTGCAATAGCTAATGATTTTTCGATAAGCGTCATCGTCGTTTAAATGCCTTACATTAAGAGCAGTGTGTCTAGAAATTATCCGAGTCGGTCACATTGTGAATTTCTCGACTTCTCTTTCTTTTAAATGTCCACATTCTAAGCGCATTACCCGTGACCACTTGCTTTTCTTCGACAGACTGCAACGCGGCTACGATGAGTTGACAGTTATTTTTTGCATCTTCTAGCGAGAGTAGAGGGTCGGTGTCTTCCAATACACATTGACTGAAATGTTCTATTTCCAGCTGAAAATGATTAGCAGGGGGCAGTTGTTCTTCCTCCTGTTGTCCGTCTTCAGTCCACCATGAAATAACAGGTATATCAGTGGGCATCGCCCAAACATTGTGGCATTTTATACCGCCTTTAGTACCGATGATTTCATATTCGCAGCGTCTTGCCCGTTCAAAGCTAAAATCGAAATGGGCAAATTTTCCATCACCAAAATCAATAATACCGCTAGTCGTAATATCGGCTCCGCTTTCAACATGCTTGGATAATGCGGTCACTGAGATAGGTTGTTGATCGAAAAATAACCGAGCCACATGAATCGCGTAACAACCAATGTCCCACATCGCACCACCCCCATTATCGACACTTTCTGCTAAGCGATACATGCGTGCAGGTCGCATCATAAAGGAAAAACTGCTACGAATTGAACGTACTTCACCGATGAGTCCAGATTGTATTAATTCCTGTACGCGAGTGTGTTGTGGGTGAAAACGGTACATAAAGCCTTCCATGACTTTAACATTATGCTCGCGTGAAGCAAGATAGATAGACTCGATGGCGGCTAAACTCAATGCCATTGGTTTTTCACAGAGTACATGTTTGCCCTGCCTGATAGCGCGTAATGCCCATTCAGCGTGTTCGTAATTGGCAAGTGGAATATACACAGCATCTATATTAGGGTCGTTGAGTAAGGCTTCGCGGTCGTTGTATATGCACACATTCTGTTGTTGTGGTGCATATTGCGCCAGCGTTTGCGCTGCTGCACCCGTGCGACGACTGGCAATAGCGACTAATTCAGCATTGGACGCACCAACAATGGCAGGCATTAAGCGTTCATTGATACGAGCCGCCCCCAAAATACCCCAGCGTAATTTTGATTTGTCATTCATTGGATTTGCCTTTTTTGGTTAGATTGGTGATGTTAACTCGCTACTATAGCGGGAATACGTCCGAATTCCGCACACCAAAATTTTACCGCACTGCACCAACGCATTGCTAGCATTGGTTTATTTTGGACAACCTTCTAACTTATAAATGGCATAACCTTGATCAGCAATTTGCGCCCTTAATTCAGCGGACGCTTCAATACTGTGACAAAAATAACAGTTTCCCGATGTGACCGTCGCATTGGTTTGACCGATACTTTTCAGCCACTTTTGCGCGTATTCTAAGGCTTTTTGCTGATCTTGTTCATCAAGTATCACATCAAAGTGTATAATTTTACCTTCTGTTGTTTTTGCGTAAGTATCAAATACATGCGACATAGACATAATTTTTCTCCAATAAAATAGCTACGCAGATAGCCGTAAAACAATGAATCCACCTTTGCGTTTCTAGCAGTCATTTCGGCTTGCCTAGCAAGTTGTTTTAAACGTAATTAATAATATCGATTCGACACCTAAGAGTAGGTTAAACTATTGTCTAGTGTCAACTTAATAATTATGCTCATAATAGGTTCTATGGAAGCAGTTGATGTATTTGATTTAATTGAACGTATGGCAGCATTAATTCGTTCAGAAGAGCGCAAAAAATGCGCTGAATTAGGCTTGCAACCAGTACATTTGCAAGTATTAGACTATTTGTCGCGGTGTAATCGCTATAGCGATACCCCAGCGGCACTCACTAACTATTTAGGAATGACAAGAGGTACAGTTTCTCAAACTGTATTATTATTGGTAAAAAAAGGCTATGTAAAAAAAATCGCCGATAAGGCAGATCGCCGGGTGGTGCATCTTAGTCTTTTGCCTGAAGGTGAAACTATTTTAAAACAAGCGCGACCATCGGATTTATTTAAGCGAGCGTCGTTGATTTTTAAAGAAAACGCTTTTGTGAATCATGAGATAATTTTCATCGAAGCCCTGACCTCTTTACAAAAAGCCAACCGTTCACAGTCTTTTGGTTTGTGTAGAACCTGTCAACATTTCACTCGATTGGCAACGGGCTTTCATTGCGGTTTAACTCAAGAATCACTCAGCTACAGTGATAGTGAAAAAATATGCCAAGAGCATAGTATTTTGTAGTAGCTATGAACTGACAGACCGGTAAGAGCATTCTCTAATGAACTTTAAAACACTTGTTTATATTATTTTTATGACTTTCGGAACAATCAGCAACGCGGCAGAAAAAAACTTGCCACCTTGTCCAACTAGCCCTAACTGTGTATCTAGCCAAGCAGCCGATAAGGCGCATTTTATCGCGCCATTTAAAATTGTCGGTGCCATTGATGTCGCGTCTTTAGCGTTAAAAAACGCACTACTGCGTCAAAGCCGAACGGTGATAACGCAGGAAATGGAAAATACGCTTCATGCAGAAGCCACTTCGCTAATTTTTCGTTTTGTTGATGATGTGGATATATTATTGGACAGTGAGGCACGATTATTTCACATTCGTTCTGCTTCACGCGTAGGTTATGGAGATTTTGGTGTTAATCGTAAACGGGTTGAAAACTTGCGTTCACAGTTACAAGCCGCTGGGGTGATTGAATAAATAAACTGGGATTTTGTTTGGCAAAATCCCAATGTCATTTCAATTGGTATTTAATGCTTGAGAGTATGCTCTATCATATTCGGGAATATGGCTATCAAACCACGTCTTAATTAACTGGCAAATTCTCTCAGTGAGTTCCAACTCACCCTCCTCGATTTTTATTTGCATGGCTGTGCAAGTGTCCAGTAATTCGTCATGCTCAATTTTATGGCGTTCATAACCGGTAAAATTTTTTGCCAGCATTTCCTGTTCTTCATGAGCAAAATGCGCAGCAACAATGTCCAGTAAAACTTTCAATTGCGCTACTATTTCAGGATTTCCGGCACCCGCGATTCTTATGTCATAGAGTATATTCAGATTTTGAAACACCTGTTGGTGTTCATTATCAGCAAAGCTAACATTTGTGCCATGTTGCTCAACAGTCCAAGTCATTAAAGACATTCTTTTTTCCTCATCATTATTATGTTATTCACTCTATTAAAGGGAACACTTAGAGTATGGGATTATCGGATACATTGTTATTGGGGTCAATTTTAGCATTTCATGATAGCGGTGTGATAAGTGCTTGATGCAGGTCTTGCACTAGCAATCCAAATAGCTCTTCACGACCTTCAAACAACCGATTAATGGCGGTGCGTCCATCTAAGTTGGAGCGGATAGCTAAGCGTTCTTCATGATTGTTTATCAAGCGTAGTGCGGCGTTGATGTAATCTTCGTTCGTCGTCGTCACTAACCAATCGGGCATTCCTAAGCGTTCAAACAAGCCTTGATCGATGTGTTCATGCGGCTCATTACCTGATTTACAGACACCTACCAAACCAACCGATAGTAAATCAACAATACCGTTCATATTGCCAAATGGAAACGGATTGATATATAAGTCACAGTTTGCTATTTGTTGTAGGTAGTGAATGTAACCCTGTTGTAGATTAACGGTTGCCCATTTACCTAAATAACGCTCAACTACTTGCGTGACTTGTAGCCCAACTAAGCCTCTTGCTGCACCAATAAAAAATTGAAAATGGACGGGTGTGGGCGATTGCTCGGCAATCTGCCGACATGTGTATAAAAAATCTGGATTAAGCTTCATGGTAGATGCCACCATCGC
>NQJH01000060.1 GCA_002256685.1 Methylococcaceae bacterium NSP1-2
CTGAAAATGACTACCAAGAACTAGCCAATCGCATTGAAGAAAAATACGGCGTGTTACAGGGACTATTACATTCGGCAGTTGAATTCAGTTCGTTCACACCGATAGCGTTACACGGCACAAAAGACTGGGGACATACGCTAAACGTCAATCTAAACGCGCCGTTTTTACTGACGCGCGTGTTACTGCCCGTGTTACAAAAAAGTGAACATGCTTCTATTGTTTTTACCTCGGATTCTTCTGCACGACATGCACCTGCTTACGCTGGAGCTTACGGCGTATCCAAAATCGCCCTAGAAGGTCTTGCCCATATATTGGCAGAGGAATTGGAAGCCGCACAAAAAATTCGTGTCAATACCTTAGTACCCGGTCCTGTTGATTCGCCATTACGAAAACGCGCTTATCCAGCTGAAGATAAAGCCAAACTCCCCGTGATGGATGATTTGGCTGGCGCGTATTTGTATTTATTCACCCCGCAAAGCATTGGTATCACTGGTCAAGTGATTGATGCTAGAACCTTCCACTTATAAGCCACCATTATGTCAGAACGAGAAAGCTTTGTTTTAACCAGAGATGTCAACATCATCACTATCCCCGATGGTACGCCCGACACGCTAAAAAAAGGCGAAACCGTCACCATTCATCAATCGCTAGGTAATAACTACACCGTTATCACCGGCTTTGGTCACATGGTGCGTATTGCAGGTGTGGATGCTGATGCCTTAGGCAAAGAAACCCACGAGCTACATACTTTAGTGTCTGAAACCAGCGCGGAAGCAGTAGAAAAAAATTGCTGGGAAGTGATGAAAACCGTTTATGACCCTGAAATCCCTGTGAATATCGTTGATCTGGGCTTGGTTTATCTTTGTGAAGTCACGCCTATGGGTGATGATAAAAATGATGTCTACGTCAAAATGACTCTAACCGCTCCCGGTTGTGGCATGGGACCTGTGATTCAAAGTGATGTAGAAAAATGTATTCGCACGTTGCCCGGTGTTGGGCGTGTCAATGTCGAAGTCGTTCTTGATCCGCCGTGGTCACGCGAGATGATGTCAGAAGTGGCGCAGTTGCAGTTGGGCTTGTATTAATAATTTGCTAGGGCGGGCAACGCTAATCCGCCCATTCGAAAAACAAAAAAAAGCCCGACTCAGTCGGGCTTTTTTTATGGCTAAAAACTAATCAGCCTGTCGTCTTAAAAACGCGGGAATATCCAAATAATCTAAATCACCTTTGGGTTGTTGATTTAAAGTACGCGCTTCTCGGTTTTCTTGTCTGCTTTGACGGGTTGAGGTGGGTTTATCAAATTCATCATAGTTGATTGCCCCTGTGCCTGATTGCGTCATTGATTTAACAGTGGCTTTTGCGGCGACAGGCGGTAAGCCCATGCCTGTTGCTACAACGGTTACTTTAATTTCATCATCGGAATCTGATGAATCTACCGCCGTACCAATTTTGATAATAGCATCTTCAGAAGCAAATTCATGGACGATATTACCCACTTCACTAAACTCTGCCATGCTTATGTTAGCACCAGAAATGCTGACTAAAATACCACGCGCACCTTGTAGATTAATGTCTTCTAGTAATGGGCAGGCAATGGCTTTTTCAGCGGCTTCGCGGGCGCGATTTTCGCCTGAGGCTGAGCCTGTTCCCATAATCGCTGCACCCATACCTGACATCACGGTTCTGACATCGGCAAAGTCAACGTTAATCATTCCGGGGTGTACGATTAATTCGGTGATACCTTGAACTGCATCTAACAGAACATCGTTAGCCGCTTTGAACGCGTCCATTAAGGAAACATTATTGCCAAGTACGGGTAATAATTTTTGATTGGGTATGGTGATTAACGAATCAACATATTTTTCCAGTTCAACTATGCCGCGTTCAGCAACCAGCTGTTTCTTTTTACCTTCAAATAGAAACGGTTTGGTGACGACAGCGACGGTTAAAATACCCATTTCTTTGGCGATGGAGGCAATGACGGGAATTGCGCCTGTGCCTGTACCGCCGCCCATACCTGCGGTCAAAAATACCATGTCCGCACCTTGTAGCACTTCTTTGATACGTTCTTTATTTTCTTCAGCGGCTTGGCGACCGATTTCTGGGTTAGTCCCCGCGCCTAAACCTTTGGTGAGTTCGA
The DNA here is from genome assembly GCA_002256685.1 of Methylococcaceae bacterium NSP1-2. Lineage (GTDB taxonomy): Bacteria > Pseudomonadota > Gammaproteobacteria > Methylococcales > Methylomonadaceae > UBA4132. Next base: position 2,141 of record NQJH01000060.1, read on the forward strand.
CACCAAGTTGAATAATTGTGCCGATATTTAATTTTCGTAATGCCTGTGCATCGGTATTTGCACAGATAAACTCGACTCCATCAATGTTACTATCGATCATGTGATTCACAGCGTTACCGCCACCACCGCCTACACCAATAACCTTGATGACGGCAGTCTCGCTGTATGTATCTACTAATTCATATTTCATGTCACTGCCCCTCAGCTGTACAATGCAAAACCATTTTAAAAATTACCATTAAACCAATTCTTTATTTTTGCGAACCATCCAGAACCTTCAGCATCAATACTGCTACTCAAATTCTGATGGTCTTTTCCGTATATTAACAAGCCTACACCTGTGGAGTGAATTGGATTTTTCACCACTTCACTTAATCCCGTCACATTTTGTGGTCCACCCATTCTGACTGGCATGTGAAAAATTTCTTCTGCCAAGTCAATTAATCCCATCACTTTTGAGCTGCCACCTGTTAATACAATGCCTGTTGCAATGGCATCTTCATAACCACTGCGCCGTAGTTCGGCTTGTACTAATAATAGCAATTCTTCGTAACGTGGCTCTATAATTTCCGCTAAATTTTGCGCTGAAATTTTACGCGGTGATCTATCACCAATACTCGGCACTTCAATCGACCCATCCACATCGGCGAGTTGTGTTAAGGCACAGGCATATTTACGCTTAATTTCTTCGGCATTAACGGTTGGTGTCCGCAGTGCGACCGCAATATCGTTGGTGACTTGATCGCCTGCAACGGGAATAACCGCTGTATGTTTAATCGCACCATCTGCATAAATAGCAATATCGGTAGTGCCACCACCAATATCACACAGCAATACGCCTAAATCTTTTTCATCTTCTGTTAGCACTGCATTACAAGAAGCCAGCTGTTCTAATACTAAATCTTCAACTTCTAAACCGCAACGACGAATACATTTAATAATATTTTGCGAGGCACTGACACTGCCTGTGACCATGTGAACTTTCGCTTCTAGGCGTATACCCGACATACCTATCGGTTCTTTTATACCACCTTGCAGGTCGATGACAAATTCTTGCGGCAGAATATGCAAAATCTTTTGATCGGCAGGAATAGCGACTGCTCGTGCCGAGTCTATGACTCTGTCTATGTCGTATTGAGTGACTTCTTTATCTTTAATCGCCACGATACCGTGAGAATTAAGACTTCTAATATGGCAACCTGCAATACCCGCAAACACCGATTTAATTTGACAGCCCGCCATGAGTTCAGCTTCTTCAATCGCCCGTTGTATGGATTGTACGGTTGATTCCAAATTAACGACAACACCTTTTTTAAGACCGCGCGAGGGCGTAGAGCCTATGCCTATTATTTCAAGACTACCATCACTCGCAATTTCACCGACAATTGCCGCGACTTTGGAAGTCCCAATATCCAGACCAACTATTAAATTACGCTCTGTTTTTTTCGCCATTTTATTTACTCTGTATCGCTTTTTTTCGCGCTTGTTGTTGCACTTTGGGGGCTTCCGCTGGCAATCGCTTTCCAATCAAATTCTGGCGTTCCCGCTTTCCACGAAACGGCATAGCCATTAGGATACCTTAAATCAACCACTTCCATTGCATCAATCTGTTCTTGTTGTAAAACGGTTAAGGTTTTTAAAAACCGCTGTAATTTTTTTAACTGCTCACTACGCCCCAATAATATTTCCAAACCATTTGCTAACTTCATCTTCCATGCCCAGCGATTATTAATGTTAAACTCAGCAAGTTCTAAGGATTGATCTGCCAAGGCGGTTTTAACACCCTTCATAATTTCCAACACTTTAGTGTGTTGCTGGTCAGGACCTATGACGACTAGTAAATCTTCAAAAGGCTCTATGCTCTTCGGTGTAAAGACCACACCCTGATTGCTAATCAGACTTTTTTCTCCCCACCGTACAAATGCTTTTCTTTCATGCACTTTTATATCAATCGCATCGGGCCAGACGCGCTTGACAGTCACAGACTCAACCCAAGGTAAGGTTGAAACAGCCTCATGTATTGCCTGTACATTCGCATCAAAAAAACCGGTTTTTACCAGCGGTTTTAACACTGTTTTTATCTCATCCTTACTTAGGTATTGAAATACGCCTTCGGTTCTTACATATTTGATGGGTAGTGCTGTCACTAAGTGAGCATGAATAACATCCAGCCCATACTTCCAAGTCAATCCTGCGAACAGCAATGCTACAAGCAAAAATTTTGCAGCCCTCATGACTCCTTATCCTAAGCTGGTTGCTAAAATTCGCCACACTAAGGTTTCAAAATTAATACCTGCTTGTTTAGCGGCCATCGGTACTAAACTGTGGTCAGTCATACCGGGTACGGTATTGACTTCAATCAACTGAGTCTGTCCTGAAGCATCAATAAATACGTCCACTCTGGCCCACCCTTTTACGCCAATGACTTCACAAGCGGTGACGGCTAACTGTTGCAAGTGTTGCTCTTGCTCTGCTTCCAAGCCACAAGGGCAATGGTATTGAGTGGTGGTTGCTTGGTATTTAGCTTCATAATCATAAAACGCATTCGGTGTTTCTAAACGAATAACGGGCAATGCTTCATTATTCAATACGCCAACAGTATACTCTTTACCTGTTACCCACGCTTCTGCATAAACATCACAGTCATAATCAGCGGCTATTTTTAATGCTTTTGCTAACTCATCACGGCTATTGGCTTTGCTCATGCCAATGCTAGAACCTTCTTGTGCTGGTTTAACAATAACAGGAAAACCTAATTTTTCAATGCACGCATCCAAATCACTTTCATTTTTTAATAGAAACCATTTCGGCGTAACCAAACCGTAGCCTTGCCAACACAATTTAGTTCTTAATTTATCCATTGCTAACGCCGATGCCAGCACGCCGCTACCTGTGTAAGGAATACCTAACACCTCTAGCACAGCTTGCAATACGCCGTCTTCGCCCCCGCGTCCGTGTATGATGTTAAAGACTCTATCGGCTTTGACACCTATTAAAGCATCAATGAGGTTACCTTTGACATCTACCGCAACCGCATTCACGCCTTGTTGTTTTAAGGCTTGATAAACGGCTGCGCCACTACGCAAGGAAACCTCTCTTTCTGCCGCTGTGCCGCCCATTACTACCGCGACCCGTCCAAATTGTTCTGGTTTTTCAATCATTCGCTACACCTACCATACACACTTCGGTTAACAACGCTACACCGTGTTGCTCGCTAACTTTCGTTTGCACATAACCGATGAGAGCTTCAATATTTGCTGCCGTTGCATTGCCAGTATTGACAATGGCTGATTAGTTGGCTGAGTTTGTGCGCGTTTTTCCAATAAGCTCTTGATTTTTTGTTGACTATTGGTGGTATCACCTTCAGGCATTTGTAACAATGCACTTAAAAACCATTCACCGTTAACACCTTTAACAGACCGATAATTAACCACAAATTCGTGCGGCTGACGAATAATTACCTCCCCTTGGGCGTTCAGCATCTCGACTTGTTTGACCAGCGACCACGTTTCACCAGCAAACGCGCCCGCATTCATTTTTAACGCGCCGCCCATTGTACCGGGAATACCCGCCAAAAATTCCGCACCAACCAAGCCTTGTTCAGCACAAAACCGCGCAACATGAGCGCAAGGCACGCCCGCTTCCACATACACTGATCCATCCTCAGTACGGTACATGGCTTTTAATCGACCTTTGGTATTAATAACGGTACCGCGTATGCCGCCATCTCTAATCAGTAAATTAGAACCTAGCCCTATCCAAAATAACGGTTCATTTGCAGGTAACTGGGCAACAAATTCAATCAAATCAGTACGATCAAATGGAATGTACAAGCGATCCGCTGGACCGCCTACGCGCCAACTGGTGTATTTTGCCAGTTTTTCATTATTTAGTAGCTGTCCTTTCATGCGTTAGCTAAGGCCTCGGCTAATGTGTGTGGTAACTGACTGGCAATCTGCCCTACATTACCCGCGCCCATCGTTAAAATCACATCATCAGCTTTTACCACACTTGCTAAAATACTGGGTAATTCCTGCCAGTCTTCAACAAATATCGGTTCAACTTGCCCGCGTAAGCGAATAGCTCGACTTAATGCCCGTCCATCCGCGCCTGCAATTGGGGCTTCACCTGCCGAATAGACTTCCATCAAAATCAACACCGCAACACCGGATAAAACATGGGCAAAATCTTCAAATAAATCGCGCGTCCGTGTATAACGGTGCGGTTGAAATACAATCACTGAACGTCTATCAGGCCACGCTTGTTTCAAAGCTTCTAAGGTAGCCGCAATTTCACGCGGATGATGCCCATAATCATCCACTAAAGTGAGCTTGCCATCACCAATAGCCACATCACCTTGCAGTTGAAACCGCCGTCCAACGCCTTTAAACGCACCGAGACTTTTAATTATCGCGCTATCTGCAACTGATAGCTTACTGGCTACTGCAATTGCCGCCAGTGAATTCAGCATATTATGCCAACCCGGCATATTAAGTGTCACGCGTAGTGGCGGGTAATCACCTTTGCGTAGTACCGTAAAATGGGTGTGCATACCTTGTTGTTGAATATCGGTCGCTCGCACATCGGCATCTTCATGGACCCCGTAAGTTACTATAGGTTTAGATAGTTGCGGCAAAATATCGCGCACACCTTCATCATCCAAACACATAACCGCTAGCCCATAAAAAGGCAAATGGTGTAAAAATTCAATAAAGGTATCTTTTAAACGTTGGAAATTACCTTGATACGTCTCCATGTGATCTTGGTCAATATTGGTGACGATTGCCATCATAGGCTGTAAATACAAAAATGACGCATCACTCTCATCGGCTTCAGCGACTAAATAATTCCCTAAGCCTAATTTTGCATTGGTTCCCGCGCTGTTTAAACGTCCGCCGATGACAAACGTAGGATCAAGTCCGCCTTCTGCCAAAATACTGGCAGTTAAACTGGTGGTAGTGGTTTTGCCATGTGTCCCTGCAACCGCAATACCAAAACGAAAACGCATCAGTTCTGCCAGCATTTCTGCACGCGGAATCACAGGAATACGCAGACGATAGGCTTCATCAACTTCTTCATTACTGCGATCTATTGCTGTTGACGCGACCACCAAATCCACTTGAGTGATATTTTCGCGTTTATGCCCGATAACAATGCTAATGCCTAAATCAGCCAAACGTTGGGTGACGGCACTTTCTTTAATATCCGACCCTGAGACTTTATAACCTAAGTTCGATAACACTTCGGCAATACCACTCATGCCCGTACCACCAATACCGACAAAATGAATACGCTCGATATTACCTAAGGTTTGAACTAACATTTTGACCTGTGACATAATCATATTTTCGCCTCTGCGATACAGTAATTGGCAACCACTTCCGTTGCATCCAAGCGGGCGCGTTGCTTAACAGCACGGCTCATTTCATTCAATCGTTTCAGTGTGTCGGTCATTTTTTCAGCTAGATTTTCTGCATTCAAGTCTTTTTGCATCAGTAAGTTACCTGCGCCACCATCGGTTAAATATCTGGCATTCGCCGTTTGGTGATCATCAATTGCATTCGGTAACGGAATAAAAATGGCAGGAATTCCTACGCTAGCGACTTCACTGACCGTCATCGCACCTGCGCGACAAATCAGCATATCCGCCCATTGATACGCCGCTACCATATCGTTAATAAAAGCCGGCGCGTCAGCAGCTATGCCTAAGGCTTGATAGCGGCTTGCTACTTGTGCCTGCATTGCTGTCCCTGTTTGGTGTTTTATTTGCACGGGAGGCAAATCAGCTTGAATACGCCAGTGGGCAATTGCTTCAGGCACAACTTCGTTGAGTATTTGCGCACCTTGACTACCGCCGATTACCAAAATTTTAATACCTTGCTCCGTTGTTGGGGTTCGTTCCTCACCCCAACCTACAAATTGTTTTCTCAGTGGATTGCCGGTGCAGATCGCCCCCGTCGATTTTTTAAAACTGTCAGGAAATGCCTCTAACACGCGATTAGCTAACCGCGCCAGTAAACGATTGGTTGTGCCAACGATGCGATTTTGTTCGTGTATCACCAACGGAATACCTAACAGTTTTGCCATCAAACCACCCGGTCCTGCAACAAAACCGCCCATGCCTAATACCACATCGGGCTTGCGTTGCCGCAAGATTTTTACCGCTTGCGCACAGGCTTTAAATAACCCAAACACCGCCGTGATTTTTGATAACACGCCTTTTCCGCGTATGCCAGCTACCGAAATAATATCAATAGCAATACCGTTTTCAGGAATTACCCGACTTTCCAAGCCTTTCTCTGTGCCTAACCAGCTTACCTGCCAGCCCTTTTCTATTAATGATTGAGCAACGGCTAACGCAGGGAATACATGACCGCCTGTGCCACCTGCCATAATAACAATACGCTTAGCCATATTAAATCCTTACGCCTTTGCCTTTATTTAACGAAGTCGCATTGAGTTCGGCAATCTCGCTATGGACGCGAAATAGCAGTGCTACTGCGCAGCACATAATCATCATACTACCACCGCCATAACTCATTAATGGTAACGTCAGTCCTTTAGTCGGTAACAAGCCCATGTTTACTCCCATATTGACGAATGACTGAAAGCCAAACCAAATACCTAGCCCATAAGCGACAAACGCACAAAATCGCTGTCCTGCTTGCTCTGCTGCCACACCGATTACAAACGTACGCCAGACCAATAGCGCGAATAAACCAATCACGGTGACTACGCCCAATAAGCCTAATTCTTCCGCTATCACCGAAAAAATAAAATCAGTATGCGCTTCAGGCAAATAAAATAATTTTTGTACACCACTTCCTAAACCGACACCCAACCATTCGCCGCGTCCGAAGGAAATCAATGCTTGCGTCAGTTGAAAACCCGTATTCAATGGATCAGCCCACGGATCCATAAAACTGGTTACTCGTCTTAATCGATACGGTGAAAGATACACCAACAACATCATTAACACCGCAACTAAGCCTAACAAAATCACAAATTGCGATAATCTGGCACCCGCCAAAAACATAATGCCCATCGCTATCATTAAAATAACCACGGCTGAACCAAAATCAGGTTCTAGTAATAATAAAACACACGCCAACGAGAACAATATCAAGGGATTGAGCAAACCAAAAGCCGATTCCTGTACGGTTTGCTGGTGTCGTGTCACATAGCCTGCCATATAAATGACTGAAAAAAACTTAATGACTTCAGAGACTTGTATTCTTAAGCCTGCTATCGATAGCCAACGCCTACTGCCATTTACTTCTATACCTAAGCCGGGTATTAGCACGACAATCAGCAGTAATAATCCGATGATAAACAGCCACGCCCCCCATTTTTCCCAAACCCGCAGGGGCGTTGCTGCGACAAAAATACCTAGCACTAAGCCAAGTCCTATATGTATTAATTGTCTAGTTGGGAAGTAAAAGGCATCGTCTGTTAGTTTTACCCCTAAATGCAGTGAGGCAGAAGCCACCATCACAAAACCAATCAGTAGCAAACTCAAACAGGCAATCACCAATAATCCGTCAAAATGAAAGCGTCCGTCCAGTGACGTTTTAACTCGTTTTCTCACGCCACTAACGCCAACACAGCTTCGGCGAACTGGTTGCCTCGGTCTTGATAATTTTTATATTGATCGAGACTTGCACACGCAGGTGACAATAAGACGCTATCACCACGACTGGCAAGACTTGCCGCTATTTGTACCGCTTGTACCATATTTTCAGCACGGTGAATTGGCACACAACCTGCTAATGCCTGTTCTATCAAATCGGCATCTTTGCCCATTAACACCACACTTTTGGCTTTTTCTTTAACAACGGGGGTTAATTCAGCCATATCCGCACCTTTGGCATCACCGCCGGCGATTAAAATTATTTTACGTTCATAACCTTCTAACGCGGCAACACAGGCACCAATATTGGTGGCTTTTGAGTCATTCACCCAAGTGATACCATGCAGTTGCGCGACGCGCTGCATTCGGTGATCTAACCCTTTAAAGGTTTTTAACGCCGAACACATCGCGATTGCATCCAAACCGACTGCAACTCCCAACGCTAGGGCGGCTAATGCGTTAGCGGCATTATGTCTGCCTTCCAGCGGTAATTCGTGTAATGGCATGAGTGGCGATTGCTGATACATCAGGTATTCGATTTCGCCTTGGTAAGCCAAATAAAAATCTACCTCATGCTTAATAGAAAAGCTCAATGTTTTGCGCCCTGCATCCTGCATCGCATTCACTAAGGCATCATCGGCATTAATAACCATGACCCCATCACCTTGATAAACGCGTTGTTTTTCTTGCGCGTATTCAGCAATATCGGCATGTCTATCTAAATGATCTGCACTGACATTAAGCACAGTTGCCGCAGCAGCATTTAACACCGAGGTGCGTTCCAATTGAAAACTAGACAGCTCTAAGACATACAGTTCGGCATTTTGCTCTAATAAATCTAACGCTGGCGTACCCAAATTACCGCCTATTGCAACGTGTTTGCCAGCGGCTTTTGCCATGTCACCTAACATGGTAGTGACGGTGCTTTTGCCATTAGAACCAGTAATGGCAATAATCGGCATTGTCACCGCACAGGCAAATAAATCAATATCACTGACTATTTTCGCGCCGTTAGCCAATGCTTTAATAATAGATTTTTCATGCAGTGATACACCCGGACTGACAATTAAATGTGTCGCCACTGCAAACGCAGCCCCATCAAATCCCCCTGTAAACACAGGTACATCGGGGTTATGCAGACAAAATTCATCAATTAATGGTGGTTTATTACGACTATCAATTATCGCAAAACTAAAATCTAATTTTTGTAAAAAATGCGCGACTGAAATACCTGTAATGCCCAATCCTACCACCAAAACTTTGGAATTTTGTGGTTCTAAGGAAAAATGTTTTTTTAATGAATTGATAATTGCCAGCTTATCCATGTGTTATCTCATTACTAAAAGTGTACCAAACAGGAAAATACATTCTCACCCTCATTTATCTTAACTTTAGTGTCGCCAAACCGATCAGCACTAAAATAACGGTAATAATCCAAAAACGCACAATAACGCGCGGTTCAGGCCAGCCTTTTAATTCAAAATGATGATGAATCGGTGCCATACGAAACACGCGCTTACCCGTCAATTTAAAAGACGCAACTTGTATTATGACGGATAGCGTTTCCATGACAAACACCCCGCCCATAATCATCAACACGATTTCCTGTCTGACTAGCACTGCCAGCACACCCAATGCCGCGCCTAACGCTAACGCACCAACATCACCCATAAAAACCATTGCGGGATACGCGTTAAACCATAAAAATCCGAGTCCCGCCCCTACTAAGGCGGCACAAAATACGATGAGTTCTCCCGCATTAGGCAAATAGGGAATGGCTAGATATTCTGAAAAAGTCACATGTCCCGATAAATAAGCAAAAATGCCTAAGCCCGCTGCCACCATCGTAGTCGGCATGATGGCAAGTCCATCTAGCCCATCAGTTAAATTAACAGCATTACTCGTGCCAACAATCACAAAATAGGTTAAAACGATATATGTCCACCCCATGTCCACCATGAAATCTTTGAAAAAGGGAACGATAAATTGTGTTTCTGCGGGTAATACAGCGGTTTTGTACAAGAAAATCGCGGCGGTTAGACCAATAACCGACTGCCAAAAATACTTGGCTTTCGCCGATAAACCATCACTGTTACGCTTAACCACTTTGCGGTAGTCATCAATAAACCCCACCACACCGTAACCCATCGTCACCAACAAAATAACCCAAATATAGCGATTACCCAAGTCTGCCCACAACAAGGTACTAATAGCAATCGCCACTAAGATTAATGTGCCACCCATCGTCGGTGTACCCGATTTTTCATAATGTGATTGTGGGCCTAATTCACGGATACTTTGCCCGATTTTATTGCTGCTTAACTTCCTAATCATCACAGGACCAATAATAAACGCAATGGTCAATGAGGTTAATGCACCGAGAATGGCTCGAAAAGTCAGGTAATGAAATACTCTGAAACTAGCATCAAAGCTCATTAAATAATCTGCAAAATAAAGTAACATCGTTTAAATCCTAAAGTTATCAATTAAAGCGGCAGCCACATTTTCCATACGTTGCGCTCGTGAACCTTTAATTAAAAGAGTTTCATCACCTTTAATCTCCTGTTTTAATACGTCAATCAATTCAGCTTGTGAGTCAAAAAAACTCGCGCCCTCGCCAAAAACTTGTACAGTATGACGCGCATCAGCACCCACTGCTAACAAGCGTACTACACCACTGGCTTTAATAAACTCGCCCATTTCTGCGTGTATGTTCAAACTGTCGTCTCCTAATTCACCAAAAGCACCTAAAATCAACCAAGGTTTACCTGTACAGGTTTTTAACACCGCTAATCCTGCTTTAAGTGAAGCGGCATTAGCATTATAACTATCATCAATCACAATATTACCTAAGCGACTGACTAAAGGCTGTAAACGACCTGTGACAGGTTTTACGCTTTCCAAGCCTTGTTTAATTTGTTCAAGCTCAATGCCTAAGGCGATACACGCTGCCGCTGCCGCTAAGGCGTTAACGACATTGTGTTGACCAGCGAGCTTTAACTTAATAACGACCCTTTGCTGAGCAAATGACAGCTCAAAGCAAGTCATAAATTCATTATGCACAATGGTACTGTGAATAGCGTGGGCAGTGACATCCGCATCGGGATTTAAACCAAAGGAAATAATTTTTTTATTGCCTGCGACACCGCGCCAATAGTCAAAATAATCATCATCACGATTAAGAATGGCAACGCCATCGGCTTTCAGGGTTTCAATAATTTCGCCTTTCGCTTTCGCAACGCCATCGAGACTGGCAAAGCCTGCGATATGCGCCGCGCCTGCATTGGTAATAACGGCAACATCGGCAGCGGCATAAGTGCTGCTGTATTCGATTTCTTTCGGATGGTTTGCACCCATTTCAATGACAGCGTAACGGTGTTGTTCATCAAGGCGCAATAAGGTTAATGGCACCCCGATGTCATTATTCAAATTACCTTGGGTAAATAACACTTGATGATTGACCGCTAAGATTGCCGCTATCATTTCTTTAACGGTGGTTTTGCCATTACTACCTGTCACACCAACCACTGACACAGCTAGTTTTTTTCGCCATGCACCCGCCAGTTGGGCTAAGGCTTACTCGCCAGCTCCCGCTTGCTCAGCTTGGTCAACAAATTCATTGCCATCAAAGTTTTTACCTTTAATAGCGATATATAATTGATTGGGTTGAATAGCTCGCGTATCAATACTCACTGAAGAAAAACTGACATCTTCACCAACCAATGTGCCGTGTACAATTTTTGCGCAGTCACTCAGCTTCATTTCCATGTTATTTGTTTCTCATTTCTAAGGCTGCCAGCACACAAGCACGATCACTAAACGGAATGGTCGTGCCATTAATTTCTTGATAATCTTCATGCCCTTTACCTGCGATAACAATACAATCACCCGCCGCTGCTCTGCTAATCGCGCTATGTATGGCTTGTTCTCTGTTTTGTAAAACTTCAATTTTATGCGTGTTTTTACAGCCTGACAAAATAGCATTCACAATGTCTGTGCTGTTTTCAAACCGTGGATTATCATCGGTGACAATCATATAATCTGCCCACCGTTCTGCACACGCCCCCATCAGCGCACGTTTTCCTGTATCCCGATTGCCACCACAACCAAACACCACCCATAAAGCTTGTTGGCAATGTTTTCTAGCACTGCTTAATACTTTATCCAGTGCGTCAGGGGTATGGGCATAATCAACAAAAACCAAGGGCTGCGTATCACCACCAAATCGCTCCATGCGCCCTGCGACAGGTTTTAGTTGTGCCAATTTTTTGGTAGCATCGGTTAATGAAATCCCCAACGCTAACAATACCGCTAACACGCACAACACATTCTCGACATTAAAATCACCGTACAGCGGAATAGTGACGCGCTGAACGTCATCACGCCAACACACATCGAATGTAATTCCAGTCGTACTATTGACGATATTTTCTGCCATGAGATGTTCATTGGATTTGTTATTGCAGGTCGATAAACAACTAATGCCCCATGTCATCACGGTCGCAGGAATCGCCGCCATAATCTGTTCGCTATAA